>NZ_RZSW01000661.1:0-2828 GCF_003997375.1 Mesorhizobium sp. M5C.F.Ca.IN.020.29.1.1
GGCAAGCACCGCCTCCGCAGCCGGTAAGCGCGGCCCCGGCGCCTGTCCGGCCCCATCAGACTGCACCAGCGCCAGCGCCGAAGCCAGCGCAAAGCCATCAATCGGCGACCATCACGCCGCTGCCCGCCTACGCCAATGCCGTTCGACACGCGCCAGCGCCGGCAAGACAGGATTCCCCGGCAAAGCAGGATTCCATTGACGATACGCTGATGAGGGAGCTCGAGGTCTCGTTTGATGTCCCGCAGCCCGCGCCGGAGAGCAAGCCGGCGGCAAAGGCGCCGTCGTCTCTCGATGACGAGATGACGAAGCTTCTAGGCGAGCTTTCCAGCCAGAAAAGATAACCGGCCAGAAACGGGGCCAGCGAACAGGCAAAAAAATGGCCGGAGACCGGCCATGACAAAATTCGCTGCTTTTAGGCGATTCGCCTGTGCTTCAGTCGTCGCGGTAGACCTTCTCGCGGCGCTCGTGGCGCTCCTGCGCCTCGATCGACAAGGTCGCGATCGGACGCGCATCGAGCCGCTTCAGCGCGATGGGCTCGCCGGTTTCCTCACAATAACCGTAAGTGCCTTCATCAATGCGCTGAAGCGCGGAATCGATCTTTGAAATGAGTTTTCGCTGGCGATCGCGGGCGCGAAGTTCGATGGCGCGGTCGGTTTCCGAAGAGGCGCGATCGGCGAGATCGGGGTGGTTGGCGTTTTCCTGCTGTAGGATTTCGAGAGTTTCGCGCGCTTCGCGCAGTATGTCGTTCTTCCAAGTGACGAGCTTCAGGCGAAAGTAGGATTTCTGCCGCTCGTTCATGAACGGCTCGTTTTCGGAGGGTACGTAATCGGCGGTAACGATGTCGTTCATTCGACTCACCCAACAGCCCCAATTTTGGCGCCTATATATTCGCGGACCGAATACTGCACAAGCGCAATCGACGACAGTTTCACGCAATTGTTAATGTCGGGCAAAATGCTATGGGCCGCATCATTCGCATGAAGGGCGCGACCGAATTCGCGTATGATTCGTTGGGTTTGAAGGGTGGCGGCCATTGTGCGCAAGGCGTTTCTCATGGCTAATCCTGCATCGCCTTTTGATGAGTTTCGGTGTTTGGCACAAGCGAGGGGCCGGTGAGCAAGCTTTATCTGTTGAGGCATGCCAAGGCCGGGTGGGCTCTGCCGGGCATGCGCGATTTCGATCGTCCCCTCGACGCATCGGGCGTCGGCGACGCCGAAACGATGGGTGCGGCCATGCGGGCCCGCAGCTACATTCCGGACCTCACCCTTTGCTCCAACGCAAAGCGAGCGCGCCAGACCCTGGAAGGTCTGGCCGGCCAAACCGATACAGGCCGGGTCCTGTTCCTGGACACGCTCTACAGCGAGGACGCCGCCGGCTATCTCAACCTCATCCGCAGCAATGGCGGGCCTAGCTCGCTGCTCATCATCGGCCACAACCCGATGACGGAAGATCTCACTATCGCGCTTTCGGGCGACGGCGACGAGGCTGCGATGGGAATGCTGAATCACGGCTTTCCGACTTCCGGCCTTGCCGTCGTCTGCTTTCCGGCCAGTCTTGCCAACGCCGCGCAAGGCACCGGCTATCTCGAAGCCTTCGTGACGCCGGCCGATCTCTGACGCCATTTCAAACCTGGGCAGCAGCGTCTATATCGGATCGTACCGAAGCCCCGAGAGACCGCATTTTGGCATCATCGCTGACCACTTTCACCGACGAGGCGAAGATTGCCCTGGATACGCTGTCAGGGCGCGCTACCGGGCTTTTTTCGCCATCACTGCGACTGGGTGTCACTGGTCTTTCCCGCGCGGGCAAGACGGTGTTCATCTCAGCCTTTGTCCACAATCTGATCCATGGCGGGCGCTTGCCGCTGTTCTCGGCGCAGAAATCGGGACGCATCGCCCGTGCCTTCCTCGAAGAGCAACCGGATGACGCCGTACCGCGATTCCAGTACGAGGATCACGTAGCGGCTTTGGTCAACGATCGCCTGTGGCCGGATTCGACACGTGCCATTTCCGAGCTGAGGCTCACCATCGAATATGAATCGGCCTCCGCCTGGAGCCGCATGTTTTCATCAGGCAGATTGTCGGTCGATATCGTCGACTATCCCGGCGAATGGCTGCTGGACCTACCGTTGCTCGGTAAATCCTACGTTGATTTCTCGCGCGAAGCATTCGAGATGGCCGTGCTGCCGGTGCGCGCCGACCTTTCGCAGGAATGGCGCTCGCTCTCCGCCGCAGTCGACCTGAATGCGGACGCCGACGAGATGACGGCGCGACGCCTCGCCGAGAGCTTTGCCGCTTACCTCAAGGCATGCAAGCTTGACGAGCGGGCGCTTTCGACCCTGCCGCCCGGCCGTTTCCTGATGCCCGGCGATCTTGAGGGCTCGCCGGCGCTGACCTTCGCGCCCTTGCCGGGCCTGAGTGAGCGGCGGGCGCGTTCCGGGTCGCTTCAGGCGATGATGGAGCGGCGCTACGAGGCCTACAAGACATATGTCGTAAAGCCGTTCTTCCGGGAGCACATCACGCGCCTCGACCGTCAGATCGTGGTGATAGACGCCCTGCAGGCCCTGAACGCAGGCCCCGGCGCGATGGCCGATCTCGAACGTGCGGTGACCGAAATCCTCGCCTGTTTCCGCCCCGGCCGCAGCAATTTCCTGACTGACTTTTTTTCAAGGCGGATCGACCGCATATTGGTGGCGGCGACGAAGGCGGACCATCTGCATCACGAAAGCCACGATCGGCTGCAGGCGATCGTGCGGCGGCTTGCCGATCGCGCCGTGACGCGAGCAAATTTCACCGGCGCCGATGTCGACGTGGTCGCCCTGGCGGCGG
>NZ_RZSW01000662.1:0-2814 GCF_003997375.1 Mesorhizobium sp. M5C.F.Ca.IN.020.29.1.1
TCTCAACACGACGGCTGTCACAGTGCCTGCCTCCGACATCGCAGCCACGCATGAGATATTCGTCGCCACCACCCGGAAAAAGGCAACGAAAGATCCGCGGCAGGTGTTCGACGGTGACCGTTCACCGACCACCAGTTTTGCCAGTGTCGAGGTCACCGTTCCGAAGGTCCATCAGGTCGGCGCCATCGAGCGGGTCAGGAGCTCCGCCAACAGCAATCCGGCGAAGGATTTCACGGCAACGGAGGTCGAATTCTACGAAGGCGCCCCGCAATTCGCCAAGGCGGTCGGCGCCGACATCGCCATGCGCGGCGACCGCGCGCTGGTCTTCGTGCACGGCTTCAACAACGGTTTCGACGACGGCATCTATCGGCTGACGCAGATTGCGCACGACACGAAATATCCCGGCACGCCGGTGCTGTTCTCATGGGCGTCGAGCGGCAAAACCACGGGCTATATCTACGACAAGGAAAGCGCCAACGCTGCGCGCGACGATCTCGAAGAGACGCTGCGTATGCTGGCCAAGACGAAGGCCAAGAGCATCGACATTATCGCCCATTCGATGGGCACCTGGGTGACAATGGAGGCGTTGCGCCAGCTTGCCATCACCGGCGACCGCAATCTCAGCGACAAGCTCGGCTACGTCATCCTGGCCTCGCCCGACATCGATGTCGATGTGTTCAAGAAGCAGATGATCCGCTACGGCAAGCCCGACAAGCCTTTCGCCATCCTGCTTTCGGGCGACGATCGCGCCCTCAGACTCTCCTCCTTGATCTCCGGCGACAAGCCGCGCGTCGGCGACTATGGCGACGCGGCCGACCTCGCCAGCTACGGCGTGTCGGTGATCGACCTGACCAAGACAAAGGGCGGCGACCGTCTGAACCACGCCAAATTCGCCGACAACCCGTTCCTGGTGCAGTTGCTCGGCGACCGGCTGCGCGCCCCGGCCGGCCTGGCATCGGAGGAAGCCAACCCGGCGCAGCCGATCGACAATCTCGGCCAGGGCATCGGCAAGGCCGTCGGCTCGGTTGCCGAGATCGTCATCACCACGCCATTCAGGGTGCTGACCATCGCCACCGGCGGATGAGCAATTTGGGCTCGCCCTTGGTCGTTGTCAGACGAACAGGTCGACCTTTTGGAACGTCGTCACGTCAATCAGGCCGACATCGGAAATCCTCAGTTCCGGGATGACGACCAGCGCCAGCAGCGAGTGCTGCATGTAGGCGTTGTTCAGCGAACAGCCCATCTGGCGCATCGCCTCGGTCAGCTTGTCGGCCTTGGCCGCGACGATTTCGGCGCGCTCGTCCGACATCAGCCCGGCAATCGGCATTTCGACCAGCGCCAGTTCCTTGCCCTTGGAGAACAGCACGACGCCGCCACCGACCTCGCCCAGCCGGTTGACGGCCAGTGCCATGTCCTGCTTGCTGGTGCCGACGACGATGATGTGGTGCGCATCATGCGCCACGCTGGAGGCTATGGCGCAGTCGCCCATATAGCCGAAGCCGGAGACGAAGGCATTAGTGACGCCGCCCGTGCCCTTGTGGCGTTCGACCAGCGCGATCTGGCAGACGTCGTTGCGACGGTCCATGGCGACCAGACCGTCCTCCACCGGAAGATCGGCCTCGAGCGCGCGCGTCGGCGCCTGGTTCTCGATCACACCGATGACCCGCACCCGCACCTCGTTGGCGCCGATAGGCGCCACGATGTCGAAATCCCCTGACTTGAGCTTCCTGCCGAGCTTGACGGTGTTCTTCGACGTCTTCGGATAGTCATAGGCCGGAATGTCGATTTCGAGCTTGCCGCCCTTGGCCAGCCTGACGCCGCGGCCATAGACCTCGTCGATAGTCATTGCGGCCAGATCGGAGACGATCAGCAGATCGGCGAGTCGCCCCGGGGCGATCGAACCCAACTCGCGCTCCAGCCTGAAATGCTGGGCGGTGTTGAGCGTCGCCATCTGGATCGCGGTCACCGGCTTCAACCCCTGGCTGATGGCGTGCCTGACCACCCGGTCCATGTGGCCTTCATGGACAAGCGTGCCGGAATGGCTGTCGTCGGTGCACAGGATGAAATTGCGCGGATCGAGCCCGCTCTCCGTCACCGCTTTGATCTGCGAGGCGACGTCGTACCAGGCCGAACCCAGCCTCAGCATCGCCCTCATGCCCTGGCGGACGCGGGCGATGGCGTCCTCGGCGCGCGTGCCTTCGTGGTCGTCCTCGGGGCCGCCGGCGACATAGCCATGGAACGGGAGGCCGAGATCGCGCGAGGCGTAATGGCCGCCAACCGTCTTGCCCGCCCTCACCGTCGCGGCGATCTCGCCCGACATCACCGAATCGTTGGCCGCGACACCGGGAAAATTCATCACCTCGCCAAGTCCGATGATGTTTTCCCACGCCATCGCCTCGGCGACATCGGCGACCGTCAGCTCGGCGCCGGCATGCTCCAGCCCAGGTGCGGAGGGCAC
Source organism: Mesorhizobium sp. M5C.F.Ca.IN.020.29.1.1 (assembly GCF_003997375.1). Classification (NCBI taxonomy): domain Bacteria; kingdom Pseudomonadati; phylum Pseudomonadota; class Alphaproteobacteria; order Hyphomicrobiales; family Phyllobacteriaceae; genus Mesorhizobium; species Mesorhizobium sp. M5C.F.Ca.IN.020.29.1.1. The sequence goes on from NZ_RZSW01000662.1 coordinate 2,459, forward strand.
GCAGGACGGCATCTGCACTAACACGTTGATCGGCATGGCGACGGCCTCGTCATGCATCAGCCGCACACCCGGCAGGCCGAGCACATTGGCGATCTCGTGCGGATCGATGAACATCGAGGTGGTGCCATGCGGGATGACCGCGCGGCAGAACTCCGTCACCGTCACCATGCCGCTCTCGACATGCATATGCGCGTCGCAGAGACCCGGCACCAGATAGCGTCCGCCGGCGTCGACCACCTTGGTGCCCTGCCCGATGGCGTGGCCGGCATTCGGTCCGCAATAGGCGAAGCGGCCGCCGGCAATGGCAATGTCGGTGCCGGCGATGATCTCGCCGGAGTGAACGTTGACCCAGCGCC
>NZ_RZSW01000663.1:0-2813 GCF_003997375.1 Mesorhizobium sp. M5C.F.Ca.IN.020.29.1.1
CATCAAGCGAGCCGCGCTCGCCGATCGCCGAGATCGTCGCGTCGATGAGCGCCTTGCGGCGCAACGGCTCCATTCCAATTTTCGGCATTCTTGCTCCGGCCTGTGGCGACAAGGTTATTTTTTATTGACGGATCAATCAACAAAAATCCGGGCTGAATTGGTGGCAAAAGTCAGGTGCCGTGACCAGATATCAAGATCAAGCGATTGTGTGATTCTGGCCCCTTCACGAAGTCGCAGGAACGGTTCATGCTTGAACAATGCTTTAGCGCGCCGCGACGTCGCGTAGCCCGGCCCGCAGGATGGAGAGAGCTATGACAGCATGCATCGTCGGCTGGGCGCATTCGCGCTTCGGCAAGCTCGAAGGCGAGACGCTGGAGGGCCTGATCACCAAGGTGGCTAGCGAGGCGCTCGATCATGCCGGCATCGGTCCGGACGAGGTCGACGAGATCGTGCTTGGCCACTTCAACGCCGGCTTTTCCGCACAGGATTTCACCGCAAGCCTGATCCTGCAGGCCGACGACCGGCTGCGTTTCAAGCCGGCGACGCGCGTCGAGAACGCCTGCGCCACCGGCTCGGCGGCGGTCAGGCAAGGCATCCGCGCCATCGACGCCAATGCCGCTCGTATCGTGCTGGTGGTCGGCGCCGAGCAGATGACGACGACATCAGGCGCAGAAATCGGCAAGAACCTTCTCAAGGCTTCGTATCTGCCCGAGGAGGGCGACACGCCGGCAGGCTTCGCCGGCGTTTTCGGCAAGATCGCCCAAGCCTATTTCCAACGCTATGGCGACCAGTCGGACGCGCTGGCGATGATCGCCGCCAAGAACCACAAGAACGGCGTCGACAATCCCTATGCGCAGCTGCGCAAGGATTTCGGCTATGAGTTCTGCCGGCACGAGAGTGAGAAGAACCCCTTCGTCGCTGGCCCTCTGAAACGCACCGATTGCTCGCTGGTTTCGGACGGCGCCGCAGCTCTGGTCCTTGCCGACACGGCGACGGCGTTGAAGATGCGCCGCGCCGTTGCCTTCCGCGCCAACGAGCATGTGCAGGATTTCCTGCCGATGTCGAAGCGCGACATCCTGGCGTTCCAAGGCTGCGAGCATGCATGGAACCAGGCGCTGAAGAAGGCCGGTGTGACGCTCGATGATCTATCTTTCGTCGAGACGCATGACTGTTTCACCATCGCCGAGCTGATCGAGTATGAGGCGATGGGCCTGGCGAAACCGGGCGAGGGCGCAAAATTGGCGCTGGACGGCGAGACGGCGAAGGACGGCCGCCTGCCGGTCAATCCGTCCGGCGGGCTGAAGGCCAAGGGGCATCCGATCGGTGCCACCGGCGTCTCGATGCACGTGCTGAGCGCCATGCAGCTCGTCGGCGAAGCCGGCGGCATCCAGGTGCCGAGGGCCAAGCTCGGCGGCATCTTCAATATGGGCGGTGCCGCGGTCGCCAACTACGTTTCCATTCTCGATCGGATCAGATAAAAGCGGCCCGCCTTACAGCGCCGCGCGCCCTTCCGGCGCGCAAAGGACGCTGTAACACTTTGATTTACGCATGATCCTTTCGAAAATCGATTCCGATTTTCGAGGTCATGCGCTAGAGCATTTTGCAGCCAAAAAGTGGAATCGCTTGGGGTCGCAGAAATGCGGCTAAACAAAGAGATAGAGCGGGATGCCAAAGTTCCATCGAACGCATCCCGCTCTAGCGGGGAATTCATGACAAATCCGGTTCTGGTCGAAGTTTTGCGCGGCGCCGTGGTCGAGAGCGCGCATCGTGGCGCTATTGCGGTCTTCGAGGCCGACGGAAAGCCGGTCTGGGAAATCGGCGATACGGCTCGCCCGGTGTTTCCGCGCTCGGCGGTCAAGGCGATCCAGGCGCTGCCGCTGGTCGAAAGCGGCGCGGCCGATGCGTACGGTTTCGGCAACCGCGAATTGGCGCTTGCCTGCGCTTCGCATTCCGGCGAGCCGGCGCATGTCGAACTTGCGTGGGCGATGCTGGCGAAGGCGGGGCTGGACGAGACCGCGCTGGAATGCGGCGCCCATTGGCCGTCCAGCCATGCGGCGACAGTTGCGCTCGCCCGTGCCGGCAAGGCGCCAAACGCACTGCACAACAATTGTTCTGGCAAGCATGCGGGCTTTCTCTGCACCTGCGTCCACGCCGGCATCGCCCATCGCGGCTATGTCAAATCAGGCCATGCCTCGCAGGAGATGGTACGCGACGCAATGCAAGCGGTGACAGGTGCTGCCCATGATTTCCATCATTGCGGCACTGACGGCTGCTCGATCCCGACCTATGCCGTGCCGCTACGCAGCTTCGCACTCGGCTTTGCCCGCATGGCGACCGGTGTCGGCTTTGAACCCGTGCGCGCCAAGGCCGCAAAGCGGCTGCTTTCCGCCTGCATGGCCGAGCCCTTTCTGGTCGCCGGCACAGGCAGGGCTGATGTTGCACTGATGGAGGCCGCACCCGACCGGATTTTTGTGAAGGGAGGGGCTGAAGGCGTCTATTGCGCGGCACTTCCGGAGCTTGGCCTTGGCATTGCGCTCAAATGCGATGATGGCGCTGGCCGCGCCGCTGAAGTCATGGTCGCGGCATGCATTGCCAGGCTTTTGCACGCCGACAAGGCGCTGGCGGCGAAACTGATCGAACAGGCACATCCGCCCATCGAAAGCCGGATCGGCGCCAAAGTCGGCGCACTCCGCCCCACCGCCGCATTGAGCTGAGAACGGCTTTAGCTCACATGATTGCGCTCGACAGTCAGATGCGCATAGCCGGCATTGCCTGATGAGGCGAGATCGCCGGTCACCGGCTCGGCCCAGCGG
>NZ_RZSW01000664.1:0-2809 GCF_003997375.1 Mesorhizobium sp. M5C.F.Ca.IN.020.29.1.1
GGTGTGGACGGCGCTCAGCGATCCGGCGGCCGTTCGGCATATGAGCATGCCGATCGCCGTTCGGCTGCGAAGGGTGGCGGCACAATTTGCCGTGGGTGCGGGGGAGGTGAAAGGTGCAGGCAGGTGAAAACAGTTTTCGCGGCCTGCGACAGGTTGAAGTCGATCTCCTCAGAAGGAATATGCAATGAAAAAAGTCAGGAAGGCAGTCATACCGGTAGCGGGGCTTGGAACGCGATTCCTGCCGGCGACCAAGTCGATGCCGAAGGAAATGCTGCCGGTCGTCGACAGGCCTGTCGTGCAATATGCGGTGGACGAGGCGTTCGAAGCCGGCATCGAGCACATTGTCTTCGTGACGGGCCGCAACAAGGCAGTCATAGAGGATTATTTCGACCTGCATCCAGAATTGATCGGGACTTTGGAGCAGACTGGCAAGACGGCGCAGCTTCAGGCGCTCGAAAGCCTGCTTCCCGTGGCTGGTGCGACGAGCTTCATCCGGCAGCAGTCGCCGCAAGGTCTCGGCCATGCGGTATGGTGCGCCCGGGAAGTCATCGGCGATGAACCTTTCGCGTTGCTGTTGCCGGACATGGTGTCCTTCGGCGGGCGTGGATGTCTCGCTGAAATTGCCGACCTCTATGCACAGACCGGCGGAAACGTCATCGCCGTCGAGCGCTGCGATCCGACCGAGACCAGCAAATACGGAATTGTCGGCTGCGGCGCCGATGTCGGCTCGGGCTTCGAGGTCACCGCCATGGTCGAAAAGCCGGCTCCAGCCAATGCGCCGTCGAACTACTACATCAACGGCCGCTACATCCTGCAGCCCGAGATATTCGCGCTGCTCGGCAATCAGCAGCGCGGCGCCGGCAACGAAATCCAGCTGACCGACGCCATGGTTCGCCTTGCGCAGAACCAGGCTTTCTTTGCCCAGCCCTTCAACGGCCGGATGTTCGACTGCGGCTCGAAGGAAGGGTTCATCCAAGCCAATATCGCCTTCGCGCTGGCGCGTGACGACATGAAGGGGCCAATCTTCGAGATGCTTGAGGAGTTTGTCCGGTCGCATGAGCGCCGGGTGGAAGCCGCATAATGCCCATTTTTTGGGAGCATTAGCATATGGACGGTGACGCAAGACATGCCGATGCGCTTGGCGGCCCGGGTTTCGCGTTGTCTGGCATGAAGCTTGCGTCGTATATGTGCTGATTCTCCCGATCTTGCTTCAGCGCCTGCAAACGAGAGCATCGGACCCAAAAGTAGAGGCGGTTTTGGGAAATCCGATGCTCAAACAAGAGATAGAGCGGCGGCACAGGTCGACTTGAGGGACCGCCGCTCTAGATGCAAAGTAGAATTGGACCGAAGATGAATTATGCCAATTTTCCTCTAGACAAGAGGAAACCATTGCCGAGTTCGGACGCAGTCAGCGCCGACGACTTCATCGATATCGAGCGCTTGCTCAGCATGGCAGCAAGGCAGGCAAAGGTGGTTGCGGCATGCGCTGCCATCGGTCTTTTTCTGGGCGTGCTCTATTTGCAGACCACGCCTCCCACCTACATGGCGACCAGCCGCGTGCTTATCGACGAAGGCTTGAATAAGGTCGTTGACGAGGTTTCGGCGGCGTCGGTCAGCATGCAGACCGATTCCGCCATTCTGAGCCAGATCGAAATTCTTCACTCGGCGAGGTTGGCGGCGGTGGTCGTCGACAAGCAGAAGCTCGATCAGAACGACGCTTTCTTGTATCCTCCCACATCGGCCGTGTCGAAGGCGGCCGGCTTTGTGCGCGGCGTGATCCGGTACTTCCGTCCCAGCCCCGCCGTGGGCACCACCGACGTCACCCAGCTTGATCCGGCGACGCGTGACGCGATGATTGCCTCGTCACGCCGCGATTACGCGGTCCTCAAACTGCAAAACGAAGTGCAGGCCGAGCGCATCGGTCGAAGCTATGTGATCTCCATCGCTTATCAAGCGACGGATCCCGCACTTGCGACCGCGATCACCAAAGCCTACGCAGACGCCTACCTCGCGGATCAGCTCGATGCGAGCTTCGATGCGACCGAGCGCGCGGCGGTCTGGCTGCAAGGCCGGCTGACGGAGCTTCGTGAAAGTTCCCAGGCAGCGTCGCTCGCCGTCGAGAAGTTCAGGGCCGAACACGGATTGGCCGTCGATGACGGCCAGTTGATCAGCGACAAGCAACTGTCGGACCTCAATGGCCAGCTCATTGAGGCGCAGGCCGATACCGCCCGCGCCAGCGCCCGCTACCAGCAATACAAGTCGATCGTCGAAAGCGGTTCGGACAACGCATTCAGGGATGCCGCCATATCCGCCGACCAGCCAAGCAACTCGATCATTTCAACGCTCAAGACCCGCTATCTCACTGTCGCCAAGCGGCAGCAGGATATCGAAGCCAATTTCGGGGCAGAGCATCCCCAGGCGGTCGCACTTGCCAAGGAAAAGGCCGACATATCAGCGCAGATTTTCGGCGAGCTGAAGCAGTTGACCGAAAGCTACCGCAACGAATACGAAGTTGCTCTCGCGCGCGAGACGGCGCTCCGCGCAAATGTCGCGTTAGCGGCGGGCAAGAGTTCCATCGACAACCAGTCGCAGGTCAAGCTGCGCGAACTCGAGCAGAAGGCAACGGCGCTCTCGACGCTCTATCAGACGTTCCTTGGCCGCTACGAAGAAGCCTCCCAGCAGCAATCCTTCCCGGTTGGCAAGATCCGCGTCATCTCGGACGCGACGCTGCCGCAGTCCGCGGCAACCCCGCGCACGTCCATAGTGCTGGGACTTTCGCTTGTGCTTGGCGTGATGATGGGGACCGGGT
>NZ_RZSW01000665.1:0-2804 GCF_003997375.1 Mesorhizobium sp. M5C.F.Ca.IN.020.29.1.1
GAATCGGCCGGTGCTATTACCTTGATAGCCCCCAGCGACCCTGCATTGTTCGGGATATCGGAGCCTATGAGGACACGGACGCCATAGGTCGCGTAAGCCTGAGCATAGGTGAGCGGCACGTTGATGCCCTTTGCGGAGGGGGCCGAACTGCCGGCGAAATCGACTGTGATGGTTCGGTCGGCGACGGTAAGCGTGGCCACCAGATCGATAGGCGTGCCGTAGCCGTCCACGCGCATCGACGCCCGGTAGCTGCCGTTGGGCAAGTCGGCGATGCTGGCCTCGACCGCCTTGCGGGATTGCTCGACGATGTGGTCGGCCAGCCCGTCGAGCGTTACCAGCGAGAATTCCCGCATCATCTCGATGAGGCGGTCGACGCCGATGTCGTTGCAGGCGGCCAGCGACAGCACGTCGCCTTCCGCTTCTGTAGGATAGCGGGAATTTCCGCGCAAGATGTCGATAAGGGTCTGGTTCCTTTCGCCACGATCGATAAGGCGCAGGAAGGGAATGTAGAGGCCTTCTTCGATCACGTCGCGGCCGTCGGGACCGAAGCCGATGCCGCCTATGTCGACCAAATGGCTGGTGCAGGCGAACAGCGCGACCAGGCGGCCGTCTAGAAAGGCGGGCGTGACCACCACCATGTCATTGAGGTGGCCGGTGCCTTTCCACGGATCGTTGGTGATGTAGACGTCGCCCTCGCACATGGTGTTGGCGGGAAACGCCTCGAGGAAGTATTTCACCGATGCCGCCATCGAATTGACGTGGCCAGGCGTTCCGGTCACAGCCTGGGCGATCATGCGTCCCGATATGTCGAAGACGCCGGCCGACAGGTCGCCGGATTCCCTGACGATTGGGCTAAAAGCAGTGCGCACCAGTGTCTGCGCCTGTTCTTCGACCACCGAGATCAGGCGATTCCACATGATCTGCATCTGGATTTCGGCCACCGGCGATTGATTATCCATGTCACTGACCTCAATGCTTGGCTTCTAGGATGATGCTGCCGCTGGAATCGATTGACGCCACGAACGACGACGTCACCACCGTCGACGTCTCATCCTCGGCTATGACCGCCGGACCTTCGATAGACTGACTGACACCGATCGCATCGCGCCAGTAGACCGGGCTGTCGAAGAACCGCCCGAGCCGACCGTCGAACAGCCGGCTTTGCCGCAGCGGCGAGGCTTCGCCGTCGGCGCCGGCGAAGGGAATGGTCTCGGCCGACCTGTCTTCGATCGCAGTAACCGTCACGGCCCAGCTGAGCGCCTCGATATCCGCTTGGCTGATGGTGCGGCGATAGAGGGCCTGATAAGCCTGCGTGAACGCCTCGGTAATGCTGTCTTGGTCGGACGCCGTCAGAGGCCGGTCCGGCAGAGGCACGTCGATTTCGTGGCCCTGCCCCGAATATCTGAGGAAGACCGAGCGCCGTATCTCGAGCGGCGCGTCGGGTTTTGCCGCGCACACCACGGAGGCAGCCTCCGCGATCATTTCATCGAACTGCCGGTTGGCGGCATCGACGTCGAGCTTCTTTATCTTGACGAACAGGCTGCGCACCACTTCGTAGCTCAGTGGTGCGCGCAGGAACCCGACCGCTGACCCGACGCCGGCGCTGCGTGGCACGATGACGCGCTTGATCCCTAGCTTTTCCGCCAGGCGCGCGGCGTGAAGCGGGGCGGCGCCGCCAAAGGCGACCATGGTGCGGGCGCGTACATCCTTGCCACGCTCTATCGCGTGCACGCGCGAGGCGTTCGCCATGTTTTCCTCGACCACCTCACAGATGCCGAATGCGCCCATCTCGATTTCACTGCCGCTGACAGCCGACACATGCGAGGCGATGGCATTGCGGGAGGCATCAGCGTGCAGTTTGATCGAGCCGCCGGCGAAGTGCAGAGGGTCGATCTTGCCCAGCACCAAGTCGGCGTCGGTCACCGTTGCATTTGCCCCACCCCGCCCATAGCAGGCCGGTCCCGGCTCGGAGGTTGCACTGTCCGGACCGACCTGAATGCGGCCAAGCGTATCAACGCGGGCGATGGAACCGCCGCCAGCGCCGATCTCGACCATTTCGATCACTGGAATGCGGATCGGCATGCCGCTCCCTTTCATGAACCGCTTGGACCGCGCGACCTCGAACGAACGCGACTTCAACGGCTCGCTGTTGTCGATGATGCAGATCTTCGCGGTCGTGCCACCCATATCGAACGAAAGCAGGCTGCTCTCACCCGACGTGGTACCGACATGCGACGCCAGAATGGCGCCCCCTGCAGGGCCTGATTCGACCAGTCGTATCGGCAATTCGCAGGCGTTCTGAAGCGTGGTCAGGCCGCCGCCGGAGGTCATCAGAACCATCGACGCAGAAAGACCTATCCGGTCTAGCTCCGCGCGTAATCTTTGCAGGTAGCCTGCGATGAGTGGCTGGACATATGCATTCGCGCACGTCGTCATCAGCCGTTCGTACTCGCGCACCTCCGGGCAAATCCTGCTCGACAGTGAAACGTACGCATCTGGCATCAATTCCCGCAGCCGCTTGCCGACCAATTCTTCATGGCTGGGATTGACGTAGCTGTGCAGGAATCCGACCGCGATGCTGGTCACGTTCGCGGCGCGAAAGGCTTGGACGTGGCCCTCAAGGCCCCGGAGATCGAGGGGCACAACGACCGATCCATCGACGGCAACGCGCTCTGGCACCGTAACCCGCAGGCTGCGCGGGACGAGCGGCTGCGGCTTCACAAGGTTGATATCATATTGATCGAATCGGCTTTCACGACCGATCTCGATGACGTCGCGAAAACCTTCGGTGGTCACAAGAGCGG
>NZ_RZSW01000666.1:0-2796 GCF_003997375.1 Mesorhizobium sp. M5C.F.Ca.IN.020.29.1.1
TCTCTGTTGCCGTGGCTCGCCTCGCGGCGGGCAGGCATTACCTGCTGGGGTGTGTCGGCGAAGCCCGGAGTTTCCTCGCTCCACGACATTCGTCGCTTAGTGCGTGCAGCCCGGAGATCTGGTCTCTTCTGGTGGACCGGTTGGACCGCCACGATCCCAACGTTCTCACCAAGAAAATTTGAGCCGCACAGGGCCAGAGTAAACTATCCCCATGCGGCGGACCGTCTCCGGTCCTGCCAGTTTATATGGGAACAAAACGGGAAAGTTCAAGCATCACGCGCCCCATGTCCGGTCTGCCAAGGGCATTCACCGCAAACGGGACCGGAGCCCGAGCGTTCCCGCGGATCTGCATGGCGGCGCGGCCAAACCGGCTGGAACCTTTCGGCCCGGCTGTTAGTTCCATCGCCGAAGAACGGGACCGCCGAGCGAGCGTCGCAGCGCGACAGGCCTGAGGTCCTCAACAAATCTTCCAGGCCGATATCGCTCTACGTCCGCTGGTGCCGTTCTGGGCACGAACAGGGAGATTCCACCATGAAAGTCGCTGAGATAATGACCCCCAACGTCCATCTCGCCAGTCCTGGCGAGTCGCTCCAGAAAATCGCGAAACGAATGGCGGTTGATGACGTCGGATTTCTGCCCGTCGGAGAAAACGACCGACTCGTCGGAACAATCACCGACCGTGACATCGTCGTACGTGCCGTCGCCGAAGGCAAGGACGGCAGCGCGACAGTCCGCGATGTGATGACCAAGGATGTCAAATACTGCTTCGAGGACGAAGATATCGAGCACGTCGTCCAGAACATGGGTGATATCCAGGTCAGGCGGTTGCCGGTCCTCAACCGCGACAAGCGCCTTGTGGGTGTGGTCTCGCTCGCGGACGCGGCGCTGAAGGAAGATCCGGCAACCGTCGGAATCGCGATGTCCGGCGTGGTCGTACCCGGCGGCGCACACGCGACGTAAGCGCTCTGCCCGGCAGGCGAGATCGGACTGAGTTCAGCGGCCCGCATTAGCATCGGACCCAAAGTGGGTACCGGTGTGGGGCATCCGATGCTCAACAAAAGAGGAGCGGCGGCACGGTTTGAAATGGCCTCTAGCGTTGTCGCGTCTCAAAGAGCCCAGCGACGGCTCGACCGAGCCCTAGCCACACCTTCCCGGCCATATGCCGGGAGCGTCGATGACGCCCCCGGGCTGCACTAGTATTTTGCACGTTTCCGCTTGCGCTCTTGCCGTGGCTCAGAGCTACGATTGGGCGATGTCAGTTCGGTGCCCCCGCGGTGTCGCCCAGCACCACACCCTTGGCAGCCTGGTCGATGACCTCGGCTACAGCCTGTGGCTGGGTAAGGAACACCACATGGCTGCCTTTGACTTCGGTCGTGACCGCCCCGATACGATCGGCAGTGCTCCGAAGCAGTTCTGGCGCAATAGCGCCGTCCTCAGTCGCGACAACGTACCAGCTTGGCTTGGTCTTCCACGCCGCCGTCGTCACCTTGGCCTCAAGCGCCTTCATAGCGATCGGCACCTGTGAGTCACGCAGGAATGCGGCGTCGGCATTGTCGGTGTCCCCGGCAAAGCCGGCCTTAAACGTCTCAGTCTTCAGGAACGCGAAGCCATCGGGCTGCACGTCAGGCTGAAAGTTCGGCGGCGGAGGAACCTCGGCATATTGGTCCAGCGTGGATTGACCGACCTCTGGCGCGAAGGCGGCGACATAGACGAGGCCCGCAACGTTGGCAGCGTCGCCGGCTTCTGTAATTACCGTGCCACCGTAGGAATGGCCGACCAGAATGGCTGGTCCGTCCTGCCGGGCGAGCACGCGACGCGTTGCGGCTACATCGTCTTCCAACGACGTGAGCGGATTCTGAACGATCGAGACTTTATAGCCACGACTTGTCAGTTGGTCGTAGACGCCTCGCCATCCAGTTCCGTCGGCAAAGGCGCCGTGGACGAGAACGACGTTGCGGAGCGGCGCGCTCTGTGCATCAGCAGCAGTTGCCGAAAGTGTCAGTGCACCGACGGCGATCGCTAGGGATTTTATCATGGTAGTTCTCCAGTTGGATTGCTGATAGGACAATCATGATCTACCCTGGAGAATAGCGCTTGTTTATCGAGCGAATTCGGACATCAATGTCTCAAAATGAGAGACAATCCGAATTTTTCTGGAGAACTCATATGCTGCGCGACTTCAGCGACACGGTCGCTTTCGTAAAAGTGGTGCAGGAGGGCAGCTTCACAGCGGCGGCGCGCGTGCTCAAAGTGCCGAAGACACGGGTCAGCCGGAAGGTGCAGGAGCTGGAATCCAGACTGCGGACACAACTGCTGAATCGGACAACGCGCAGCCTGAAGCTGACTGAAGCGGGAGCGGTCTATTTCCAGCACTGCGAGCGAGTGGTAAAGGATCTGGAAGATGCGGAGAACGCAGTGGCGGAGTTGCAGCAACATCCGCGCGGGTGGCTTCGCATCACAGCCCCCTACTGGCTGGCAACTCGCGTCCTCGCGCCGCTGCTCACCGAGTTTCGCCGCTTTTATCCAGAGGTGTTCCCGCAATTGCTTCTTGGGCACGAAGTCGTCGATCTTGTCACCAAGGAGATCGACGTCGCTTTCCGGCTCCAGGAAAGCATCCTGCCCGATTCCACGCTCACGGCTCGGCGGCTCGGCGCATTGCCGATGGGCATCTATGGAGCCCCGACCTACCTAAAACGCGCAGGAACGCCACAGCATCCAGCGGAACTGGCAGAACATGCCTGTCTGTTGACAGAGTTTTATTTCAATCGTCCGGCAGTAGAATGGCCCCTGTCGAGC
>NZ_RZSW01000667.1:0-2784 GCF_003997375.1 Mesorhizobium sp. M5C.F.Ca.IN.020.29.1.1
GTGCTTATCGACGTCGAGGCCGGCGACACGGTCAGCGTGCGCAATGTCGAAGGCGGGCAGGCCTGCGAGCTGCTCGCATGGGACAAGACCGGCGCGACCGATGCCGGCATTTTCGGCGAGAAATCGAACAGCAATGCCGCCGGCATCAAGGCGCTGCTGGCCGATGGCGACGACAGCTTCGCTTCCTTGCGCCGGGGGCTGGAGCGACGCCAGGTGCAGCTGGACCAGGCAAAGACGGTTCGCGTTTTCGGTGGCGCCACCCCTGCCGGCACCGAACAGAGTTTTACCGTAGCCCGCAATGGCTCGATGCTCATCGCCGCCCCGGGTGGTCCTATGCTGGTCGACGGCCATGACACGGCGACGCCGCTCAGCATCATTGTGCGGCGCGCCAGCATTCGCCCAGCGGCGAAGTCGCAGCTTGGCGACCCGCTGGCCGATCCAGTGCTCGATTTTCGCGTCCATTCGGCGACCGCCGAATCCTACTTCGTCAAAGCTGGCGACTATTTGCAGATCATCGATGTCGACGGGCGCCAATGCACGGACTTCCAGTGCTTTTCGGCGCGCAAGCTCGACAAGGGACGCGACCATCCGCTCGACGTGACGACGACCCGCACGCTGATGGGTTCGAGCTACCCGATGCCCGGCCTGCACTCGAAATATTACGACCAGGACATGGAGCCGCTGGTCGAGGTCGTGCAGGACACTTGCGGTCGGCACGATGCGTTCGCGCTAGCTTGCGCTGCCAAATATTACGACGACATCGGCTATCCCGGTCACCCCAACTGCTCGGAGAATTTCAACCGTGCGCTGTCGGACAAGGGTGTAAATCCTCGCGCCGGCTGGATGGCGATCAACTTCTTCTTCAACACGGCGATCGACGCGCATGGCGTCATGGTTTCCGACGAGCCGTGGTCGCGGCCGGGCGACTATGTGCTGCTGCGCGCTTTGACCGACATCGTCTGCGTCTCGTCCGCCTGCCCCGACGACACGACGCCGGCCAATGGCTGGAACCTGACCGACATCCATGTGAGGACCTATTCCGGCCAGCACAAATTCTCGCGAGCGATCGCCAGACGCATGACGCCCGATTCGGAACCGAAAATGACCCGCGAGACATCATTTCATTCGAGCTTTGCCAGGCACACCCGCAACTTCGTCGAGTACAGGGGGTATTGGCTGGCCAACGCCTTCGCCAAGGAGGGGCCGATCGCCGAATACTGGGCCTGCCGGCAGGACGCGGTGATCATGGACCTTTCGCCGCTGCGCAAATTCGAGGTCACCGGCCCGGATTCGGAAGCGCTGCTGCAATACACGCTGACCCGCGACGTAAAAAAACTCGGCATCGGCCAGGTGGTCTATTCCGCCATGTGCTACGAGCATGGCGGCATGATCGACGACGGCACGCTGCTCAGGCTTGGCAAGGATAATTTCCGCTGGGTCGGCGGAGACGATCTTTCCGGCGAATGGCTACGCGACACCGCGACGAAACTCGGCCTCAACGTGCTGGTGCGTTCGTCGACGGACCAGATGCACAATGTCGCCGTGCAAGGACCGAAGAGCCGCGACATCCTGAAGGAGATCATCTGGACTTCGCCGCTGCAGCCGTCGATCGAGGAGCTCGAATGGTTCCGTTTCGCCGTCGCCCGGATCGGCGGCGGCAACGGCATTCCGATAGTCGTTTCGCGCACCGGCTACACCGGCGAACTCGGCTACGAGATCTGGTGCCATCCGCGCGACGCCGAAAAGGTGTTCGACGTCATCTGGGAGGCCGGCCAGCCGCATGGCTTGAAGCCGATGGGATTGCAGGCGCTAGACATGGTGCGCATCGAGGCCGGTCTGATCTTTGCCGGCTACGAATTTTCCGACCAGACCGATCCGTTCGAGGCCGGCATCGGCTTCACGGTGCCGCTGAAGACCAAGACCGACGATTTTATCGGGCGCGAGGCGCTGATCCAGCGCAAGGAAAACCCGCAGAGAACGCTCGTCGGCCTCGATATCGACGCCAATGTCGCGGTTGGACATGGCGATTGCGTCCATGTCGGCCGCGCCCAGATCGGCGAAATCACTTCGAGCATGCGTTCGCCGGTGCTGAACAAGACCATCGCGCTGGCCAGGCTCGACGTCACCCATGCCGCGATCGGCACCGAGGTCGAGATCGGCAAGCTCGACGGCCACAGCAAGCGGCTGCCGGCGCGCGTCGTGCCCTTCGCCCACTATGATCCGCAAAAGAGCAGACCGCGCTCCTGACGGCGGCATCCCTTGCCTTCTCCCCCTGTGGGTGAAGGTGGATCGGCGCGCAGCGCCGAGACGGAAGAGGGGTGCTGGACGGAGTGCTGTCGGTGCCAAGCTGGATCACCCCTCATCCGACCTCGCTTCGCGAGGCCACCTTCTCCCACAACAAGGGGAGAAGGTAAGAGCGTGTTCGGCATCTGCGATGTGCACAGCTTCACAAAACGCTTGACGTGAAAGCGTGACGGATCGATCTTCACTGCTAAGAAAAAAATACTACTGAGCGGAAACCGCCTGAGCTCATTTCAACGCGTGCGTCGGTGACGCATCGCGAGGTGTCGGCTGTCGCCGATGGGAAGATCAAAAATGGGGAATCCACGTATATGAGCACAATAGTCTCTGCCCTGGTGCCGCCTGCCGAAGGGCAGCTGCACCGCAATATTGATTGGCGCGGCGCCTTCTGGGTGGCGAGCGGCGTTCCCGCCCTTGTCCTGTTTTCGATCGGCGGCATTGCCGGCACGACCGGCAAGCTGGCCTTCCTGATCTGGACGGTGT
>NZ_RZSW01000668.1:0-2783 GCF_003997375.1 Mesorhizobium sp. M5C.F.Ca.IN.020.29.1.1
GCTCAAAGACATCGAGGAGGTGAAGCAGGTTCAGGCTGGCCGGAAATCAAAGCCGACCGAAGGCGCAGCCACGACCGAACAGGCGCCAGCGACCGGCGAACAGGTTGACCCGGAAGAGACCGCCAAGCCTGAGAAGCCGACGACCGAGGAGCAACCGGCCGCCGAGCAGCAGCAGGCCGAGCCGGAACAGGCGGCCAAGCCTGAGAAGCCGAAGGCCAAGGAACAGCCCGCCGCCGAGCAGCAGCAGGCCGAGCCCGAGCAGGCGGCCAAACCTGAGAAGCCAAAGGCCAAGGAACAGCCCGCCGCCGAGCAGCAGCAGGCCGAGCCCGAGCAGGCGGCCAAGCCTGAGAAGCGGAAGGCCAAGGAGCAGCCCGCCGCCGAGCAGCAGCAGGCCGAACCGGAACAGGCGGCCAAGCCTGAGAAGCGGAAGGCCAAGGAGCGGCCCGCCGCCGAGCAGCAGCAGGCCGAACCGGAACAGGCGGCCAAGCCTGAGAAGTCGAAGGCCAAGGAACAGCCTGCCGCCGAGCAGCAGCAGGCCGAGCCCGAACAGGCGGCCAAGCCCAAGCCACAGAAGCAAGAAAACAAGGCCTGCGATCCGCAGACAGAGGCGAACTGCTAAGTGTTGTGCGGGTACAGACTACGGCACCGCGATCGTTCCACCGCGGTGCCCGTTGAACGGCAACGCGCCAAAGCTGCGAGCGCTTGCCGACATCGACGATCGTTCATCCCATTTAATTTGTGCAGCAATGGCCGAAATCCTGCAACTTGCAGCAACTCATAGAAACATTCGGCGTCTGTTTTGGAATCGTCTAATTCAGCGTCGCAGTTTCGAGAACCTGTGCCCTTGCCTCGCTTGACAGAGGACTTGTCGCGACCGCAAGGTCTCATGATGCAGACGATGAGTTGGAATAGAATTGCGCGTGGTGCGGCCGTTGGAGCAATCGTGCTGATGACTGGCACAAATGTGCCTGTGTCGGCGCGTGCCGACGGCTCGCTCCTTCTTACAAGTCCGTCCCAGCCAGCCAATGTCGGCGACGCGATGCTGGCGGCCGCGAATTATCATGATTCCGGCGACTATGATCGCGACCTTGCCGCAGTGGCGAAGCAGGCAGGCGATTGGGTCGTCAAGCGCGCAACGGAGGTGCCTCGCCCCGCACTGGTGCTCGATATCGACGAGACGGCTTTGGCCAACTGGGAAGTGATCACACGTGATAATTTCGGCCGCCCGATCGGCGGCGCCTGCGACATCGCAATCGACGGTCCCTGTGGCTGGGCCGCCTGGGACCAGCTCGCGAAGGATCCGGCCGTCGACCCTGTGCTGGAGGTTTTCCGGCAGGCGCGAACGGCGAAAGTCGCAGTATTCTTCATCACCGGACGTCCGGAGGACCAGCGTCGGGCGACCGAACAGAACCTGCAATCGGCGGGCTATGCCGGCTATGAGCAACTTTACATGGTCCAGCCTGGAGCCAAATATGGTTCCGCCGCAGATTTCAAGGCACCCATAAGAGCCGAAATCGAAAAGGCCGGCTACACGATCATTGCCAATGTCGGTGACCAGCCATCGGACCTGTTCGGGGGGCATGCCGAGAAGCTGTTCCTGCTGCCGAATCCGTTCTACAGGGTTCGCTGACGGCGTGTACGGCGAACACCCGAACGCTAGGGCCCTTGCCGCCCAACGGCAGGCCGTGACCCGTTGTTTAGCTTGAGCAACAGCGAACGAACGACGGCTGTCGGGCGGGCAGACATGCCGATCATATTTATCTCCGGGTACGGCAACGTACCGATGTCAGCCCAGGCGATCGAAGATTTGACAGCCGCATATCGGCCCGACCAAGAGGGGCCCCCTCGTCGGGCCTGACCACAGACGATCGATTACGTCTAATGTCATGGCTACTCCAGCGGCAGACAACCGGCGATTGGAACCGGTGTCCCGGTGTTGCCATCTGAGCGCGAGCCAGCGTGGCTGATCGCGGACGCCGGTTCACCAATCAGCCCCAGGCGGTTTCCCGCGACTCTGGCAGCTCGGAATTCGCACCGCGCGGGAAGCGCTCCCCGGCGCTGAAACAAACGAAACACTTCGCATTCGGCGCGGAAAAACGCCTGAAACAGGGATGGTTTAAATGCAATGGCAACGCTGCATCCCGCGGCGCTAATCATGGAGTGTTGCAATGTCGATAATGCGAGCAGCTTACCGCTCTTTCCGGGACTACCGGGTTCACCGTATGGCGGAACGGACCCTTGCGGCAATGGACGATGCCTTCCTGAGGGACATCGGGATTAGCCGGTCAGAGATTGGTTTGGTGGTCCGCGGCTTGAAGCGCGGCCAAGAAGACAAGGCGGGCTGAAACCATGAAGCTTTCATTTAGGCTCCCGCTACTGGCCTGTGCGAGCCTGGCCGCCCTTCTGGCGGCGCCGGCCGCCAATGCCCATGACTCGGGCCTTCCGCACCGCCAGGCCAAGGCGGCGGCGGTTGGAGAGGATTCGACAAGCGTTCCGCTGTTCGAAAACCTCGGCAGCCATTCCTACCCTGTCACCACCGCCAACCCGCTGGCGCAGGCCTATTTCGACCAGGGCCTGCGCTGGGCGTGGGCGTTCAACCACGCCGAGGCGCAGCGCGCTTTCAGGGCCGCCCAGAAGCTGGACCCGACCTGCGCCATGTGTTTCTGGGGCGAGGCTTACGTGCTCGGCCCCAACATCAATGCCGGCATGGGTCGGGAGGCACCCGCGAACGCCGCCGAAGCTGTCGCGCAGGCGCGCAAGGTAGCGCACCTTGCCACCAGCCG
>NZ_RZSW01000669.1:0-2782 GCF_003997375.1 Mesorhizobium sp. M5C.F.Ca.IN.020.29.1.1
TCTTCCAACAGTTGCCGCAGTTCCCCTGGCTCGAATGCCATCATCGGTGGGGAGGCGGGTTCATCCTCCAGCAGCTGCCGCGGCTCTTCCTCGTGCGGCAAGCGCCTCCTTAGCCGGTCTTGCAGCGCCTGCCGATCGGCAACGAGGTTGTCGAGGGGCAGCGGCTCGTGGTCTGGCCGCTGCCCTTTCACCAATCGTTCAACCAGCGCCCACGTGCCCTCCAGGACAAATACGCCGCAATCATAATGGTTCGTCTGTCTGGCCATGGGGGCTGGCGCCAAGGTGGCATTCAGCAGTCCTGCGAGCTGTTTTGCAGGCACGTCGTTATATCCCTCTCGCTGGAGGGAGTCGTAGTGATAGGCGAACCGCCTTTCCGGGTCGCGGCGATCAACGAGCAGCAGCGACCAATGGGTGCCGGGGCTAGTAGCCGTGCCATTATTCACTGGCAAGAACAGGAAGTCGGCTGTGGCGTTGTTTTGATTATAGATGGACTGCAATATGCCTCGAGCGTCTTGCGGCGACGTGTGTCGCAGTAGATGGGATACGGAAGGATCCACCAGCCGAGTCCGGGCAGCGAGCGCCGGATTGATCCCCTGCAGTTGCCCCTCCAGCAAATTGTAATCTCTCTGGATATGGGCGTCGCTCAGCCATTCGGCGGCGCCGAGCACCCGCCCCGTTGCAACGTTGAACGGGGCTGTCGGATCGAGCGCCCCGATCTGAGCCCCAGAGGAACTGGTAGTCAGTGTGGTCACATCAACCAGTGGAAGGCCGCGGTAGGTGCCTGGCAGCCTAGCGGTTGCTGGCGAGGCGGGTTGGGGAGCTCTTGCCGGTGCCGCTGGCCCAGCTTCAGCAGCGGCCCCAACGCGCCTGGTGACTGCGTCTGCCGGATGAGCAGAAAGGACAGTTTCGCGCCCGAGCACAATGCGCGGCAGGATATCCCGGAGGTGAGCCAATGCAGAACTGATACTTAGCCTATTACCATAGGAGACAGCCTTGAAGCTCTCAACATCTTTATCCAGCGATTTGTCGTGAATCCGAGCCGCAATCCCAAGCTTGTTATTTTGACGCAGGTACTGACTAAAATGTCTAAGAAAATTTGTATAGCCGCCCACGGTATCTGGATTCCGTCCGGTCGCAGGCGCTGCCAGGTACTCCTTGGTCGAAGCGGCTCTGTAATTTCTAATGAGCTCGGCATCGTCAGGATAGGGGATCACGACAGGGCGAGCCATAATCGGGGCTCCGCCTGTCGACTTCTTGAGGTAACGCAGTGCGCCAGCCACGGTGGAGGAACCACCCGTACTCTCGTACTCCTTGAGATCCTGATCCAGCGACGAATGGTAAAGCCGAGCAGCAAACCCTGGCTTGTTGTTTTGAAGGAGCCACCGACTAAAGCCGAAAAGAGAATTTACATTGTAAGTGACCGTGTTCGCTTTGGCCTTACCCGCGTGGAATGCTGCCCTCAGCCCTTCGATAGCGGTCGCATCGTTGGAATAGACAGGACGCTTGTCGGCACCGTCGGGGACTACAATTGGACGATCCGGCTGCACTGTCGAGGGCATCGACCCACCACCTCCGGGATGCGGTGCTGGGGTGGATTCGTGCTCATCCCTCTGCCTGACGAGCTGCGCCTCACATTCCGGTGTAGCCACCTTATGAGGATCCTGCATCGGTTCGATCCCCTCCATCTCCTGCTGCAACCAAGCCAAAGCTTGGCGAGCGGCCTGCGCGGCTTCATCAACCGCGGAGGATGTCTCCACACCTCTGGCGGACGCCGGCAGAGCCTGCTCCGCCCGCCGTGGAAAGAGCTCTGGCGAGGCGGATTTCTCCGCCCACAATCTGGGCTGCGTAGCGAGTCCCCGTCCAGATTTATGTGGCACCGCCTCGCTTGGCAGCGGGCTGCTCCTGTCCCGTGCAGCTACCAGCTCCTCCGGGGCGCCTTGGTCGCCGTGGCGCCAGTTCAAGTGAGGGACGGCCTCTCCAAAGTCGGGCGCTTGGTGTTGGTGCGCGGTTGGGGCGAGAGACAATGGTAGATCGGTGCCCTCCTTATAACCTACCGGCAGGAGCTCCTCTGGCCAATCGAATCCCTGCTGTGGTGCGGTATGCTGAGCAGCGTCGCCACGGGGACGAGCCTCCATGCTGACCGCGTTTTCCAGATGATTCCCGAGTATAACGCGCGGCGGGTTCTTGCGGAGATAAACCAGCGCAGATTCGATCGGAGCTCCACCATTAGAGGAGGCGGCCTTGTAGCTCTCAACATCTTTATCCAGCGATTTATCGTAAATGCGACCCGCAATTCCGAGCTTGTCATTTTGACGTAGGTAATGACTGAAATGGTTAAGAGCAGTTGCGTAGCCGCTCGCGGATCTGAAATGTCTGGTGAGCGCGGCGTCGTCAGGATGGGGGTTCAGGACAGCGCGACCCACAATCGGGCCGGCTCCGCCCATCGACTTCATCAATTGACGCAGTGCGCCAGCCACGGTGGAGGAACCACCCCTACTCTCGTACTCCTCGAGATCCTGGCTCAGCGACGGATGGTAAAGCCGAGCAGCAAGCCCTGGCTTGTTGTTTTGAAAGAGCCAACGACTAAAGCCGAAAAGAGAATTTGTGCTGCGAGTGACCGTGTCCGGCCTGGCTTTACCCGCAAGGAGTGCTGACTTCAGCCCTTCGATGGCGGTGGCATCGTTGGAATAAACAGGACGCTTGTCGGCACCGTCGGGCACCACAATTGGACGATCCGGCTGCACTGTCGAGGGCATCGACCCGTCGAGATGCGGTGCTGGGG
>NZ_RZSW01000066.1:0-17879 GCF_003997375.1 Mesorhizobium sp. M5C.F.Ca.IN.020.29.1.1
GCGAGCTACAGCACGCACTTCCGAAAGCAGGCGATCCATCGTCGCTGCGCTTGATCGTCAGCAGCTTGTCGCGAAGTTCGCCATCCAGATCGAGCCGGCCATGCCGCTCAAGAGTCGGCAGCAAAATGGGAATCAGCGGTTTCAGCCGTTTCGAGCAAAGGCGATCGGACGCCTCCCACAATGCCACCAGCGCTTCCCGAACTTCGGCGCCATAAAGCACCGGATATTGTCTGGTGGGCGAGGGACCGGCAGCGCGAGGTCGCAGCACCCGGATCGCATGTTTGCGATGATAGCCGGTACTTGCGACGAGCTCGTTCAAATCCGTTTTTTGTCGGCCCGGCAGCTCGATCGATATCGCTCGACAATCGCTTCAACCAATTCAACCGTGTCGCCATGCTAACCCGCCCCGCCATCCAGCCTCCGAATCAGGATGACAACAACGGCTTCATCCCCTCGGGACAGCGACCCTAACGGTAACAATCAACCTGAGGCAATGCGGGGGTCAAATCCTCACTTCGCTTGACCCGCCGGCCGGCCGGGTTGCTTGCGGCTCCAATTTGTGAGTCAGAGCCCTCGCGTGCCGGGGCCAATTCTGGTCCGCTCGCGTTCACGCGTTACGGCGGAGCCTATGAAGAGGTCCTAATAAACACCGCTATGAACCCTTTCACCGGCGAAACGGATGTTAAGGTTCCCGGCGCATCTGGAGCGTGTTGAGGTCATCGTGGAGCTGGAGACTGTCGCCTGCGTCTGCGGTGCTTGCCAGCCGGTCAGGGTCGGCGAAGACGTCTCCGAGGGGCTCGACGTGACGCCGGCGAAGTTCTGCGTCATGATCATTCGCCCCCCAATATGGCTGGGCGTTTACCGAGCACTAGGAGGCTTCTCTATCGTCAGAAGCCCGACAAAATTTTGCCGGTAACGGACAGGCAGAAACGGACGCATACAGGCAACATGTTGAAATGATTGGCTCGGCATGGCTCTTGCTCCCCAAACAGTGACGTTTACCTAGAAGCAGGGCCGTTCGATGTCTGTACCGATGATTTTGCTTGAGGACCTCACTAGCACGAGATTCTTCGAACAGTTGCAGGCGACCGCCAAATCCGGTGTCTACGCTTCGTTATCCTGCACCTCGTCCGCTACGCCGGACGAGGTGCATTCACCCACTTGTTATGTGCGCTGTCCTCGATTTACGCGGCATCCTTTTCTCGTTCTGGGCGGGGGCGCGAGCGGGCTGAATGCCCCTTTGTTCCGGCCGATCCAACCATGACTGTCCCCTTGGCGCCATTGCCTTGCCGTCAACAAGACACGACCTGCGCCGTCGGCCCCGCTCTGAGGACAACTCCCATGATGAGCTTAGGTGTGCATTCCGAGGTCGCCCGGCTGCGAGAGGTGCTGGTCCACCGGCCAGGCCTTGGCCTCCGCCGCCTCACGCCGCGGAACTGCAAGGGTCTTCTTTTCGACGACGTACTCTGCGTCGAGCGCGCCGGACACGAGCACGACCTGTTCGTGCAGGCCTTGCGCGACCGTGGCGTGGTGGTTCACTGGTTAGACGAACTGCTTTCCGCAACAGTGGCGTTGCCGGAACCACGCCGTTGGCTCCTCGACCGTCGCGTTCATCCTTCCGCTGTCGGGCAAGACATGGTCGATGAACTGCGGGGCTGGCTCGAGGAGATTCCTTCTGATCAGCTCGCGACCTATCTGGTTAGCGGGATTTTGGCTGCGGAAATGCCGTTCGTACCGCGCAGCCTAAAAGGGCAAACGCTGGTGCCGGAGGATTTCGTTCTGCCGCCCTTGCCGAACCAGCTTTTCACACGTGACAGCTCCTGTTGGATCTATGGTGGTGTCTCGGTCAACCCTATGTATTGGCCTGCGAGACAGCCTGAAGCTGCGAATGTCGAAGCGGTCTACCGCTTCCATCCACGGTTTCGCGAGGCCAGCTTCACTTACCTGTTGCCCGATGGAACAGACCCCGCTTCCAGTCTCGAGGGCGGAGATGTGATGCCGATCGGTGGCGGTGTTGTGCTGATTGGAATGGGTGAACGAACCACACCGCAGGCAGTGGAGGCTCTGGCGCGCCGCTTGTTCACGACGGACGAAGTGACCCGCGTCATCGCAGCACTGATGCCGCGGAATCGCAGCTTTATGCATCTTGACACAGTCTTCACCTTCTGCGACCGCGACCTCGTGACGATCTACCCGAGGGTTGTTGAACTGCTACAAACGTTTTCGCTGCGACCGAACAACGCTGAGGGTGTCCTCGATGTCACTAAGGAGACCGGCCCCTTCTTGTCGGTAGTGGCCGAGGCGCTGGGGTTGAAGGCTCTCCGTACTGTCGCGACCGGGGGTGATAGCTTCGCGGCCGAGCGGGAGCAATGGGATGCCGCTAATAATGTGATCGCCGTCGAGCCGGGCGTTGTGATTGCTTACGAACGAAACGCATACACGAACACGCTGTTGAGGCGCGCCGGCGTGGAAGTGATCACTGTCGACGGTGCGGAACTCAGCCGTGGCCGTGGCGGCGGGCACTGCATGACTTGCCCACTGGTGCGCGATCCAATCTGACCAAAGGCACGATGACATCGACCCGCGAGGCACAGCAAAGACCACCCGCAATCTCGATAATTTCGGCCTCAGCGTCGTCTCCTGCAGGTCCGCGGAAGCGGCCGTGGAACCGGCAGGGATATCGGCACCAGCACCATCGACAAGCAAACAACATAATCGGCCTCAGGGTGCATATCAATGCGATCGGGGACGATTGCGCTGGCAAGACCGAGCTATACTATTCTGATGCGCCGACACTTTCGTCGAATGTCCGCCGCAGACCGACCGCGAGGTTCAACAGATGCCGCGAACTATCCTAACTCTGGTGAGTGGTGACTGGCGCGGCACCGGGTCGGCAACATGCGACCAACTCACCCTGTTCGACAGCGTTGGCTTCGAAAGCGAGGACTCTACCAGGCATGAGAGCGGCTTTCGAACCGTTTTACTGTCAGCGCCTCGACATGATCAATGACCCAAATGACCCGCGCAACCTCTGCGGCATGCTCCGACGTGCTCGCTAACCCGATCGGAGTTTTTCCCGTGGCAACACATTCAGAATTCTCGGTTCAGGCCCCTTCCGCAGTGGTTATGATCCGTCCGCACCGTTTCACAGTCAATACTGAGACTGCGGCCGACAATCGCTTTCAAATATCGAATGATGATGCCAGAGATCTGTCGCCGCTCGCCTATGCGGAGATCACCCGCGCCGCTGCGCTGCTTCGAGAGCAGGGTATAGTGGTGCATTTGTTCGAGAGCGACGACAGCGACACTCCGGATTCTGTATTTCCGAACAACTGGTTTTCAACCCACGTTGGCGGTTACGTGGCAATCTATCCGATGAAGGCCTTAAGCCGCCGGCGTGAGCGCCGGAGCGATATTATTGACCTGCTGAAGAGCCGATATAGAGTGCAGGAGGTGATCGACTATTCTGGCCTTGAGGCTGACGGGGTCTTTTTGGAAGGTACCGGTTCGATGGTGCTCGATCATATCGATCGGGTCGCCTATGCGGTAAGATCTGAGCGAACCGATCCAATCGCGCTTGAAAGGTTCTGTACCCAGTTCCGTTTTGAGCCAATGGTGTTCTCGGCGAAGGATCCCAGCGGGTTCAACATCTATCATACGAACATCCTGATGTGCGTTGCGACCGATTTCGCCATGATCGGGCTCGACATGATCACTGACTCAGGGAGACGGCGCGAAATCGTCAATCGTTTCGAACGCGCCGACCGCCGGGTGATCGGGCTGACCAACGCACAGATTGAGAAGTTTGCAGGCAATGCTATTGAGCTCTTGGGCCGGAACGGGCGCATCTTGGCCCTGTCGACGACCGCACTCTCGGCATTGAAGCCGGAACAGATTGACATCATCGGCGAGAGCGCGCGGCTGCTGCCGCTAGCAATTCCTACGGTTGAGCGGGCCGGCGGTTCCGTGCGATGCACGATCGCTGGCGTGCACCTCACGCCTCGGGTTTAATAGCGATCCATCCGCTGAGAACATTCACAGTTACAAACCTGTATGTTGCAACACCACATCGTTCTGTCGATTTGTATGAGTCGCGGGGTTGATCTTTCACCATGGCGGTTGAAGCGCGCTTCTCCACCGTTTTGGCCGGAGACCACGGCATAGTACAGTTCTCATGCTCAAGGGCGGTTGGACAGCGGCTTATGGCTTTTCACCGTCGAGGCGGCGAGCCCTCTCATTCGTCAGATAAGCCGCGAACACATCAAAAATTTGCTCGTGCTCCGTGCGTTCAATCGGAGGGGCGGCTGGTATCAACCTTCTTGCCACAATGAAGAAAGCAAGCTGTCGATCCGCAAGCCGGGCTTACCCAGACCGTCGAGCGCATCGCCGGGCGGCCAACAGCGATATGGACGCCCTCAGGTCCTGGAAACACAGGAGCTGAACGGCCCGAGCCGCGATCTTGCGAACGCTATGCAATCGACGTCTCTTCATTGGTCACTAGGAAACGACATTGTGCACGATCCTAAGAATTGCGGAGCCTCTGTTGTGGGAGGCATCGGAGCGGCTATGTTCCAAACGGCTGCGGCCGTTGATAGCTGAGGCGCAGAAGATGCGCACCTCCGACCCGCCCGAGTTCGATCCCGCCATGCCGGAACCGCTTCCGCACGATCCTCGAAAGGGGCGACGCGCACTTGAACGGTCCCAAGGGCGGCGTGAAGGACAGGAACAGATGCGGACTATCCACTTTCGGTCGCGCGCGCAGGATGTAGTTGGCGAGCGCGGCGCCGGTCTCCTCGAGGAGCGGCACCACGCGATCATGCTTGCCCTTGGTGCGCCGGACAAAAACCTCGCCAGCTCGCCAGTTGATATCCTGCAGCTGAATGGCGCATAGCTCGCCGTTGCGAATGCCCGTGGTGGCGAGTAGCATCAGGACGGCTCGATCGCGGATTGTCGACCGGCGTCGTTGCGCCGATCGCATCGATTGCGCGAACGTCATCCCATGTAACGCGCGGCGGCAAAGCGCCAAACGCCAATGAGGCGTCCGTGGGATGACGCCGGCGAGATCCTGGTCATGGTGGCCAGCCCAACACAAAACCGAAGAAATGTTCGGATGAGAGAAGTCGCTGCCGTGCGGGTGCCGGAGGTCGTCGATAGGGACAGCCGATGCTCGACAGCAGCTAGGACGTGCTCAGCCGCCAACGCCTCGAGGTCTTGGCCGGGAGGGTGATGGCGGAACCAAACCAGAAAGCGGCGGCCGCCCAAAAGAACGCCTTCGCGGGTCTTCGGCTCCAGGCCCCGCACCTTGCGCAGATAGTCCGAAAAGGAAGCCAGAAGCGGAGCATCCGGGTCAGCATCTTTACTGGGAACGGAAGCAATAAATCGCTCCGGAGCCACTCGCAGTGCGTGTCCCAGCGGCGACACAGCTCCAATGCGTGGAGAATCCGTCGTAAACGTGCACAAATAGCTATCGACGACATCTTGATGGATCGGCATCGGACCACAGCGCGTCGCGGCAAACTGGCTAAAGCGCGCAATCCGGCTCAGGTAAATCCTGGCGGACGCTCGCTTATAACCAGGCGTGAAAAATTCCGCGAGGCGATCCATCTCGCCACCGAGTGCACCGCTGCGCAGGCGCTTGAGCACCCCACAATACGAAAAGTAGAAATCGAGCATTCTGCTCCTCCGGCATTGTGGGGAATCCCGCGCCCAATGTGAAGGGCATGAAATATTATGTGGCGGAGGCAAGCTGGGTTTGGCCGGCCCTGCCGGGCGTCAGGGCGGCTCCGCCACATAATCTCGCCCGACGCATAAGAACGGTTATGGGGCGCGCCAAATAATCGTTCAGCGGCCATGTGTTCTGCTTCCGCGGCGCAGTGGTGATCTTTTGAAGGTTATCTGGCATGCTTTTCACCAAACAAACGGAGTGGGAGCCCCTTTTTGTGGCCATCGCCGGCCGAGTTGTGTGCGTCAAGTTCTGCAAAAATGGCGTGGCATTCAGCGGTGACGTTGGCGTGTCCGCCGCTCCGCTAAACACGGGGGCTGCGCGGCGGACACGCTAACGTCACCGCCCATTTTGCAGAACTTGACTCACACAACTCATTGCGCTCCACCCAAACCTCGCCGATCTCCTTGCATGCACATTCAGCGATTGCAACAAAACCTCCAAATATCTTTACGGAATCTTTGCAGCTGAAAAGTGTTGAGAATGGTAACTTCACCGCGATGTATGAGGTCAGGCGGATAAAGGTTAATTTCGATATACGCTCAGACCGCTGCGCAACACAGCATTGTCGGAGTTAACAGCAATGGCGAGAAGAGCGCTTATCCTGATCGAAGGCGGAAGCAATATGCCGCGGTACGTCCAAGCGGCTCAGCATCTTGACCTTCACCCGATCACCCTGTCGGCTGATCCAACCCGGCACGAATATCTTGCGGCGGAGAACACTGAGGCAATTCATGTCGATACAAACAATCTCGATGCTCTGATCCACGAATGTTCCCGGCTGGGTGCAGCCTACGACATTGCTGGCATTACATCCGCCACGGAGTTGACCTATGCGACAGTTGGCAAGCTTTGCCGGCATTTCGATTTACCAGGGCCGAACCCTACGTCAATTGAACGATGCTGCGATAAATTCGTTCAACGTCAGCTTCTCGCGGAGGCCGGCATTCCGATACCTGCATATCGCTTGGCAACGGATGCTACGGAGGTAGAAAGCTCTGCTGCGAATATTGGCCTGCCGGTGGTTCTTAAGCCGGCCGTAGGCGTCGGCAGCTCCGGTGTCAGACTGTGCCGCAACGTCGATGAGTTGGCCGAACATATAACTTATCTGTTGGGGGGGAAGCACATATGGCGGTCTTCGCCGAGGATACTGGTCGAAGAATTCGCACAAGGCCCCCATTATTGGACCGAGATGATGGGAGATGAGGTCATTGGAATTGGCACCGCTGACTTCGGTCCGCCGCCGCATTTCGTCTATGACCAGTGGACCTTTCCGGTCCGGCTGACTGATGTCGAGCATGAGCGTATCACCGATGTTTCGCTGAGTTGTTTGCGGGCTCTCGGCCTGGGCTGGGGACCGACGAACATTGAATTTCGGTGGACAAACCGTGGCCCGGTCATCATCGAAGTCAATCCACGTCTAAGCGGCTCGCCCGGACCTGAAGTGGTGCAGGCTGCTTGCGGTGTGGATCTCCTCACAGAGCACATAAAGCTTGTTATCGGCGACGAATGGAATTTATGCAAAAGCCATTCACAGACCGGGGCCGCGCGATTCCTCGTTGCGGACCGTGATGGCATCCTCGATCGGATCGATGGCGTCAGTGGGGCAACTGCGATACCAGGTGTCGTTGAAGTCAAGTTGAGAGTTGAACCAAAAACACCCATCGTTAGGAAAGGCGATTTCGGAGACTGTATCGGAAATGTGATCGCCGCTTCATCCAACCGTGCTCTGACCGAAGCGATACTGCAGCGTGCCGTCGACTCAATCAGTTGGTCGATCACATCGTTTCCGACCTCCGGTGAACATGAACAAATCGGTGCCTCTCCACCTCCCGTAGCAACGCAGACTGGCGACGAAAAGGGGTGATTGTCTTGCAAGATCACACTTGAATCTATTTGGGCCTGTAGCCAATGAAGTGACTGACCTTCACCTTGGACTCAGCCGCTGGCCGAATCTACGAGCTCGCGAACGAGTTCGTCCCAAGACCAAGCCAACCCGCTTTTTGGCCATTAAGACGATCTCGTCAATTTCCGCCCTGGGCGCTTCCTACACCAACGCCGCTGATACCGCTTGAGCGATGCGCCATGTCCACGTTCGCGCATTTCTCGGTAGGGCAGCCAGCCGCTGGTAATTCAGACGCCTTGCGTTGCACTCCCAAGCCGAAGATATAGCCGACGAGCCGACCCCGTAAGAATGCGGCGGTAGCGAGCCCGCGCTGGTCATCATCAAAGATTCCATAACCGGTGGTGGATCGCGACCTGCGCTCTGACAGACTGGGGTTGCTGACCAACAACTCTGTGGAGGCCAATCGTGCGGCGTTGTAGCCGATCGATCCGCGGCGCCTGCCGCTATCCGCACCGACCTTGGCGCGATCTTCGTTTCTTGGAACTCAGTAAACCGACTTGGTTGATCACTTTGGGCAGTGGGGAGAAGATGTCTAAAATATCCGGTACACGGCGGCGATATCACGAGCCTGCTTGTGGTCAGTCAGGAGGCGGGTCTCGATGGCTTTTGGATCCATCGAATCCTGGAGGCGTCTGACGAGACCACACCGACAACTCGTCTCTCGAGGCCTGATCAGCCTTCGGCGGATCCAGGAGATCCCAGCTGGCTGCCGTATCAAAAACGGGTCCTTCTGGGCCCTTGCCGCCCCAAGCGGGACATTGGCGCAGCCCTCCCAACCGGCTACCGTATGTGAGTTTGACCAAGCTCGATTGACCGAGCCGTGTCACGCAATCTGGCCCGGGTATGGATTTCGCCGGCAATCGAGCAACACGATGCCTCCTTAACACACCTCTTGTTCTCTGCATGCTTCAACGGTGCCCACCGGGAAGTGGCATGTGAAGCTATGTTCCGACCCTCGGTGGCAGCCCTCGGACCGTGCGGGGAAAACGCTGCTACAGATTTCCTGCGCATAGCGGCAGCGCGTGTGGAACTCGCAGCCGGATGGCCGCCGAAGCAGGCTCGGGACCTCGCCCTTGATCTCGATGCGATTAAGTACGGCATCCGGATCAGGCTCCGGGTTCGCCGAGAGCAACGCTTGCGTATATGGATGACGCGGTTGATCGAAGATGCGCTCGGTCGAACCGACCTCGACGAAGCGACCGAGATACATGATCGCCATGCGATCTGCCATGTGGCGCACGACATTGAGATTGTGTGTGATGATGAGGATTGCGATGCCGAGGTCGTCCTGCAGTCGCGCCAGGAGGTTGAGCACCTCGCCCTGCACCGACACATCGAGGCCTGCGGTTGGTTCGTCGGCGATGATCAACTCCGGATTGAGCGCAAGGGAACGCGCGACACCCACGCGCCTGGCCTGACCGCCGGAAAGCTGATGGGGATAACGACGGGCAAAATCCGCCGGCAAGCCTACCATATTAAGCAGGCGCATCGCTTCGGCTCCGGCATCGCGATCTTTTAAGCCATGGATGCGAAAGGGCTCAGTTAAGAGCGATCGCACAGTCAGCCTCGGGGAGAGAGAGCCGACGGGATCCTGAAACGTCATTGCCATGCGCTGCAAATAGGGCCTGCGTTCAGCTGCGCTGAGCTCCCCAATTTCTTGTCCGTCGAAGCTGATGCTGCCGCTAACGGCCCGCTGCAGGCCGATTATCGTGCGCGCGATAGTGGATTTGCCTGAGCCGCTTTCGCCGACAAGGGCCAGCGTCTCGCCTTTGCGGATTTCAAAGGAAACACCGCACACCGCATCGATGAAAGGGGCTCTGGTTCCCGTGGCAAGTGCTTTTAGCGTGCCCATGGTGCGGAAACGGACGCGCAGGTCTTGGACGCGGAGCAGCGCGCTCATGCCAAAACCTTCCGTTCTTCACAGAGCAGATGGCATCGCGCGGTGTGCTCAAGGCCGATGCGGTACTCGACCGGGTTCTCATGGATACAGCGATCGTACGCCGAGGGGCATCGCTGACGGAAGACGCACCCCTTTTTGCTGCCGAGAAGACTTGGCACCTCGCCGGGAATGGTCGGCAAAGTGCGCGTCTTTTGCCTGATCCGTCCCGGATCGCACTCAAGCAGCGCGCGGGTGTAAGGATGACCAGGACTGTGGAAGATGTCCCGTACGGCCCCCTCTTCCACCACTTCGCCTGCGTACATGACGGCGACTCGGTCGCACAGCTCAGCCACCGCGCCGAGATGATGCGAAACAAATAGGATTGAACAGCCGATTTCCTTTTGCAGATCCTTGAGCAGATGAATGATCTGCACCTCCAGCGTTGCATCGAGCGCAGTAGTCGGCTCATCGGCGATGAGGAGCACAGGTCTTACAAGCAGCGCCATAGCGATGCATATGCGCTGGCGCATACCGCCTGAGAAGTGATGCGGATAGCCGCTGATCCGGCTTTCCGGATCGGGAATTCCGACCCGGTGAAGCATGTGGACGGCGCGAGCGCGCTTTTCGCTTCGACTTCTTTGTTCGTGGTGCTGAATATCGATCATCTGATTCTCGATGGTTCGCACGGGGTTGAGTGCGGTCATCGGGTCCTGGAAGATGATGGAGAGGCGATCGCCGAGCAGGCTCCGTCGTGCCTGAGCGGGCATGTTGAGCAGGGCCTGTCCCTCTAACAAGATATTGCCGCCC
This sequence comes from Mesorhizobium sp. M5C.F.Ca.IN.020.29.1.1, assembly GCF_003997375.1. Taxonomy (NCBI): domain Bacteria; kingdom Pseudomonadati; phylum Pseudomonadota; class Alphaproteobacteria; order Hyphomicrobiales; family Phyllobacteriaceae; genus Mesorhizobium; species Mesorhizobium sp. M5C.F.Ca.IN.020.29.1.1. The sequence goes on from NZ_RZSW01000066.1 coordinate 10,315, forward strand.
GTGACCTCGGCATTTTCGGAAAGCAGGCCCATTACCGTATAGGCGAGCGTGGATTTCCCGGACCCACTTTCACCGACGATGCCAACCACCTGTGCCGTTGGCACATCAAGCGAAACGTTGCGTAGTGCATGAACACGCCCGCGTGGTGTACCGAAGTCGAGATTGAGACCATGAATCTCGAGCAGCGGACGGACGGATGCATTCGGTTTGGGATCGTCGCGTCTCATAGGTCATTCCGCAACTTGGGATCGAATATATCGCGCAGTGTTTCGCCGAGGAATGTGAAGCCGATCGTTGCAATAACGATCGGAATACCGCTGGCGATGACGAGCCAGACAGTCTGATTGATGTAACTGTAGCCATCGTGAAGGATCACCCCCCAGTCTGGCGTCGGCGGACGCACACCCAAGCCCAAAAAACTGAGACCTGCCTCTACGGCAATAACCGCGGGCACGTCCATGCTCACGAGAATGACAAGCGGGCCGATGACGTTGGGCAGTACGTGCACGGCGAGCATGCGCGTCGTGCCGGCGCCCATGCTACGCTCTGCGGCGATAAATTCACTGTTACGAAGTGCCTTTGTCTGGGTACGAGCCACTCGCGCGTAAATAGGCATCGACGTTATTGCGATGACGAATATGATGCTGCCCAGACTCGGTCCAAGTAATCCAATAACGGCCAATGCAAAGATAATGCCGGGAAAGGAACGGATTGTATCGAAGACCAGCAGAAGCAAGTTGTCGAGCCAGCGTGGACCGAACCCTGCGACGAGACCAAGCACGAGACCGACTGTCAGTGAACTACCGAGAGAGGCGAAAGCGACGAGGAGCGGAATACGGCCCCCCATTACGACGCGCGAGAACGTGTCTCGGCCCAGCTGATCCGTGCCCAGGAGAAAATCGGCTGAAGGGGCTGCCAGACGCGGCCCGACCATGATCCGAATCGGATCATGCGTAATCAACAGCGGAGCAAAGATCGCACTCGCCACTATCAACACTACAACCACTGCTCCGAGCAGGCCCAGACGGCTTTTGCGAAATTGTCGAAGAAAGCCACGGAAAGCGCCGGGCCCATGGCGTTCGCGAGGTTCAGCGTGGATGGTTTCAACGCTCGCCATGTCAGAGTTTCTCCCGGGCTCGGGGATCAAGGGCTGCATTGACAAGATCGGAGATCGTCGTGGCGGTGACGATAAGCAACGTTGAGACGAGCACGACGCCCATCACGACCGGATAGTTGCGTGTAGAGACTGCGTTCACGATGAGAGCGCCGATCCCAGGCCTTGCGAAGACCACTTCGATAAAAACAGCAGACGAAAGCAGCCACGCTATGCCGATACCGAGTATAGTGACGGTCGGCAGAATCGCGAGTGGCAGCGCATAACGTGCAACGATGCGCCATTCGGAAAGCCCGAAGGAGCGGGCCATGCGTATGTGGTTTTCCCCCAGAATTTCGAGCATGGATGCTCGTACCAGTCGGGATATGTAGCCGACCCAGCCGATCCCAATAGCGAAGGCCGGGAGGATCAGGTGGACTAGCCCATCCCAGAAGCCATTGCCGACACCGATGGCCGGCAGCCAGCGGAGAGTAACAGCGAATATCAGCAGCGCGTAAACTGCCATGACGAAGGTTGGAATGGCGATCATGGCGACCGACAGGACTCCGACGACTTGGTCAATAAGTGAGTTGCGTCGCATGGCCGAGTAACAGCCAAGCGGAACTCCTATCAAAACAGGCCAGAAGATTGAGGCCAGGATCAGTTCAATCGTATGGGGAAGTTGCGCGAAGATGAGGCTCGAAACGGGTCTCTGGCTGAAAACGTCGTATCCGAGATTGCCTTGGACTAGCCCGGCGTAGAATTTGGCAATCTGCACGACAAGCGGCTTATCGAGCCCCATCTGCTGATGGAGCTCCGCCATCATCTCAGGTGTCGCGCGCGGACCCAGCAGAGCCGCGGCAGGATCACCTGGAAGGGCATGTATCATTAGGAAGAGAAGCGCCACCGCGATCACAACTATTGCAATCGCGAGGGCGATCCGCTCGAGGACATAAAGCCACATGTTCTTATCAGACCACGTCGCTCAAGTCTAAACCGGCTTGAACTCTAGGTACAACGGCAATCCATCTGGGCGAGTTGCAGCCTCTATTTGCGTTTTGCGATACATGACTGGACTGGCCCCATGGGTCAGGAACCGGTAGCCGCCCGACTCCTCCATGAGATCCTGCATCTCATGGTAGACCTTCGCCCGCTCGTTCGGGTCGCTGATGGTGACCCCCTTGGCGCTGAGCTCGTCGAAACGCTCGCTGCGGAAGCGCTCCCAGTTCCAGATGCCGACCTGATCTTGTACCATGTAGGACAACGCAAAATACGGATCTGGCAACGCGGGCCAGGCGTTGACGATGAGCTGCATTTCCTTCCAGCGATCGCCTTTAGATTCCATACCGAGGGTATCGAATGTGCCGGAATCCAAAACATTGACCTCAAGGGAAATGCCGATCTGCGACAACTGCGCCTGCACCGTTTGGGCTATTGTCACATAGGCGCTCCGGTCCACGCAATCGATGGTTAGCGCGAGGTTGTTCACGCCGGCCTTTTCCAGGAACTCATGAGCTTTTGCGAGATCGCCTTCCGGTGGGACGAGCGCCTTGTCGCGGTGGCCCACAACACCCGGAGGTATCCACCCTGTGGCCACCGCTGCCTGACCCGCAAAGGCAATGTCTAGGATTTGCGGGACATTGATCGCCCATTGAATCGCCTTTCGGACATTAATGTCTTTAAGCTTCGGGTTATCCATGTTCATACCAATCCACCAGTACGAAAGCGAGGGATGCTCTTCCAGTTTGGTATCGGCAGGTGGAGCGCCCTTGAACGTCGCAAGCGAATCCAAAGTTACTTCAGTGAAATCGATGTCACCCGCTTGATAGGCGCGCTCCGCCGACTTGGTATCGCTGATCGGAACAATACGGATTTCGTCAAAGCCGGGTTTCGGGCCTGACCAATCCGGATTGCGCGCCAGGAGCAGATATTCATTCGGCTTCCAGTCGGCGAACATATACGGGCCGGAAAATGCCGGCGGCTTCATGCCGAAATCGCCACCATCCTTGGTTGCCTTCATCACTGCGTCCTCGCAAACAATATGTCCAACCGAGAAAGGCAGCGAGATATTCCAGAGCGGGACGAATGGGGTCTTAAGCACAATGACTCCCGTGTAGTCGTCCTCGATTTCAACATGATCGAGCGGACCCCAATCGCCCTTCACCGGGGAATTATGTTTGATTACGCGTTCAAACGAGAATTTGACGTCCTTGGCGGTCAACTCCCCATAACCGCCAGTGAACTTGATCCCTTTCTTCAGGCGGAAGCGAATATGCGTGGGATCAACCTGTTCGATCTTTTCCGCCGCTTCCAGCTCCCACGCCCATTCAGAACCCGGTTTGAAGTGAATGAGCTTTGAATAGATGCAGCTCGACACGTCCGCTTCCTGATTAAAATTGTAAAAGCCGGGGTCGAGCTTGGTGTAATCAGTAGGCACACGCACCTTAAGGACCTTCCCCTCGACCGCCCAGATGGCTTGCGACAATGGCATGCCAGCGAGGACACCACCGCCGAGTGCGGCGCCGACCTTGAGAAAGCCTCGGCGACTCACGTTGAATTGCATGTCTTTCATGAATTCCTCCCAATCAACAATTTGGCCTGCGCAGCGCAGTTGCTCTTGTTATTTCGCGGACCATACAGGCGAGACTGCCTGCGTGCTGTGGAAAAAAACTCAACAGTCGGAATACTTTTTCGTTGGCGAAGATGGCGGCTCCGCTCGGTTGCTTTTCTCTGCACGTCGCGAGAATCTCGACGAGCTTTCACCTGAAACCAGTCCTGATTTCACGCGGTACAGATCATGCCTTGCGGCGGCCGAATTGAGAGTATTCCGTGGCTGCCGCGCACCGTCCGGACGACCACCATCCCGAAGCGGGGGCCAACCAACTCATCATTGAGCAGCTAGCTCCGCCATCATCTCGACCAGAGGACCGAAGAAGTCACCGTCCGTGGCGCTGTTGTTCTCGAGCACGCTGAAGTAGACAACGACAGTTCCGGTGTCGGGGTTTGCAAGCATATACTGGCCGCCATAGCCGCCATGGCCGAGCCACGTCCCGTCGGTATTCGTCTGGCGGCTATATCGCGTCCGGTCACGCGAATTCGGATAGGCAGGGCCTGGGTTGCGACGCGTCTCTTCGATGAAGGCGGCATCGCCCACGCGACGGCCATCGACACCTTCGCCCTTGCGCGCGAACAGCAACCCGTAGCGCGCGAGATCGCGGGCCGAGAGGCAGGCGCCGCCACAGACAAGCGGCACACCCTCGCGGTCGCAGGTGATATGGAAGCATCCCTCGAGGCCTGCCGCCTCGACGATCTCGATCAGCCAGTCGCGCAACGCGCGGCCGCTGGCGCGCTCGACGATCCAGCCGATGACATCGCTATTAGTCGATTTATACAGCACCTCACCGGTGCGATTCGCGAGGTCGCGGCCGGTGATACCGCAGACGAAGGAGCGGGTCGTATCTTCCTTCTGACCCTCTGGCGGCAGGCGCAAGCCCGTGGCGGCATCGAAAGCGTAGACCGTGGCCTTGGGGTCGCTGTAGTCCTCGGTGAAGTCGTTGGCGACGTTCATGTCAGCCACCGCTTTTATGGTCGCCTCGGCATAGCCCGTTCCGATCTCCGGCAGATAGGTTCCTACTCGCTCATCGAGATTGACGAGGCCGTCGGCTACCGCTCGGCCGAGCATCAGGTTGAGTGTCGTCTTGGTGATAGACATGATGGGATGCGGCCTCGCGGGCCCAAAGTCTGGCGCATACTCTTCGTAGAGGATGCGATCGTCGCGTACTACGACGAAGGCCGAGAAATGTGGCATTGCGAGATAACGTGCGACCTCCGGCCGCTCGCCAATGGTCCAGTCGACCTCTTTCCTGAGCGGCAGGACGTGGGGTGCGCGCAGCGACATGGCATAACGCATCGTGGTGTGGAAGTTATGGAAGCCGCTGCGGCGGTAGTCGGGCAGGTTCCAGCGTGGCTTATTATCGAACACGGTAATTAGGTCGGGATTGGCGATCGAGGGGATCGTCATGCGGAAGCCTTTTCACGTTTGGATTCTTGGTTATGACCGGGTAGGCGCCTCAGGTTGCATCGCATGTCTTCACATCAGCTCCAAGTCGACTGATCCATAGTAGCGAGACTGCGTCCTTGCAGCCGAAAAAATCTCAACAGCCGGATTGCTTTTTTTCGCTCGAATTCGTTCGGGGGCGCTTTGGGAGTTTCGCTGTTAAAAGCCGCTGCCGGCGCAACGACGCCGGCGATGCACTCGCCCCCCGGGATCGGAGCCGGTGAGCATCCAGCAGCACACCTGGAGCCGATCCGTCTGAGAATTTCAGGAAGGCGTGAACCGCATGGGCAAATGATCGATTAGATCGCGGTCAGGCAAACCAGAATGACGCACCAAGCCTCAAGATCGCTTTCTCGATTTGGATCTGATCCACGCATCACCATACCGGGCGGCGGCGCATTATGGCCTCGGCTCAGGGCCTGGCACAAGACCGCGCTCGATCAGGTGTTCAATTTTCCGCGCAAATGGCTAGGGTCATACAAGCGTCATTATCTGGTGCGCAGCACCGCCCGTTCGTCGTTCTGTTCGAGCAGGATCGCCCCAACGAGGCGACGATGGCGTCAGATGCCGATGACCTCGGTGCGCCGCTTGAGGCGCTCGATCGGCTAGGTCGAGTGCAACTGGGCGCGGTACTCCTCGGGAAAGTCATGTAGGTAAGCGCCTCCGCCTTGGCGACGTCCGTGATTGTCGCCAGCTTCTGGATCTTCAGCTAGAGCGCGTCCTGTGATCGATGAATCGATTGTGATGACGGCTGCGTTTTGTGCTGATTCAACATCCCCTCGATGGAGGTGGACGATGGGAAGAGCATTGAGCGTGGATCTTCGGTTGCGGGTCTTGAAGGCTTCGGACGAGGGCATGTCGGCGCGGCAAGCGGCGGCGCGGTTCGGCGTGGGAGTGTTTAGCGCGATCCGCTGGATTGTGCGGGCGAAGATCGGTGAAGTGGGGCCAAGCCCGCAGAGCAGCCGCCGCGCCTCCAGCCTCGATGCGCATGAGCCTTCATCGTCGGGCTGATCGGGGAGCGCAAGGACATCACGCTGAACGAGATGGTGGAGCGGCTCGTCGCCGAGCAGTCGGTGAGGATCAGCGCAGCGCCTTGAGCGCCTGGCTTCGCGGCCACGGCTGGACATTCAAAAAGTCCGCGCACGCACTGGAGCAGGATCGCCCCGACGTCCTGAAGCGGCGCCGGGAGTGGTTCGACGGCCAGCTCGATCTCGATCCGACGAAGCTAGTGTTCATCGACGAGACCGGCCTCTCCACAAAGATGGCTCGCCTGCGTGGAAGAGCGCCGCACGGCGAGCGCTGCCGGGCCGGCGTGCCGCATGGCCACTGGAAGACCACGACCTTCACCGGAGCGCTGCGGCTGACGGGCATGACTGCGCCCTTCGTCTCCGACGGCGCTTGCCGCCCGAGGAACGTTGCGGCGGCGTGAGGCCGAGCCATGCCGCGAAGTCCTGGCCTCTCCTGGTAGGTCGGGGCCGAGGGAGCCAACGCGGCAACGGCAGTCGCGGTAATCGGCTCTATGCCGGGAATGGCTATCAATGCGTGGCTTCCTCATCTTCCTTGGCGCGCCGGGCGATCTCGCTGTCGAGAATGGCCGCTCTCTCATCCAGCGTGCGGAGCTGCTCAACAAGAGGCACAGAACCGGCCGGACGGCTTCGGGGATGGCGGAATCCTTATCCTCGATCGCAGCGACAAGCTTGGCCACTGGAAAAGCCCCTGTGCAGCCACCAGCCGAATTCGCCAAGATGGCCGTACCATGTTGATCGTCTGTGTACGCTGGCGAACCACACAATCGCGAATGCGGAACACCATGGCCGAACGCCTGCTGCTCTTCGCTCTTTGCCGTTACGAACCGCCTGTTGAGCCTGCGGGACCGAGGATGCATGCCGCGCGGATCCGTGGCAGCCCCTCCCAAGGTCGGACCGGTCTAAAGTGGCATGGGGCTGCACGCGCAATGAGCTCCGATCTTGGACGAGACCAACTAGCAGGCGCCGCTCTTGCCGACAGTGGCGCCTTCGCTTTCTCCAAATAAAAAATCCGAATGGATGAGCTGCCTTGTTGTATAAATTTTACAAGAACGAAATGTTTTCCATCATTTATGATTTAATTGTCACAAATATCCTCTTCTTCGGGGTAGACGACCATGCTAAAGATATTCCGATAAGTTTATTCTGTGTTGTCTAATATTCTAATCTAGGAACGACGCTGGCTTATTTGCAGAGGATTTAATGCGGGACGTGAGCTTAAATGACGAATTTGCTGATCCAGTCGCACGGATCAAGCCAAGAGCCGGAAATATGTTTCTGCGAAATGCAGCCCAGCTGAGCGATCTCCAGATAGGCTTACTGGAGGCTTTGTCTGGCGCTCCCACCCACGTCAGCCGCCTGATCATCGAGGAGCCCGACGAGATAAGAT
>NZ_RZSW01000670.1:0-2782 GCF_003997375.1 Mesorhizobium sp. M5C.F.Ca.IN.020.29.1.1
CTTACTGCCTCGACCGCATCTATGAAGGCGGCGAGGCGCTGTGCATCCACAACGCGGCAACCGGCCGGGAGGCCGATATCCCGCACATCATCCCCAGGACCGAGGGACCGAAGCGAAACGTGATCGTCGTCGGCGCTGGGGCCGGCGGGCTGGAGGCGGCGCGTGTCGCTGCCGAGCGCGGGCACCAGGTCACGGTGCTGGAAGCGTCGAGCCAGGCCGGCGGCCAGGTGCGGCTGGCGACACAGAACCCGCGCCGCAAGGAGCTGATCGGCATCATCGACTGGCGGCTGGCCGAACTCGACCGGCTCGGCGTCGAGATCCGCTATGACACCTGGGCGGAGAAGGACGATGTTCTGGCGCTGTCGCCCGACGTAGTGGTGATAGCCACCGGCGGCCTGCCCCAGAACCCGCCGCTGGCGGCGGGCGACAATCTCGTCACGTCGAGCTGGGATATCATGGCCGGCAGCGTCAAGCCGGCCGAAAACGTGCTGCTCTATGACGACAATGGCGGCCATCAAGGCATGGGAGCCGCCGAGCTGATCGCGGGCAGCGGCGCAAGGCTGGAGCTTGTTTCGCCCGAACGCTTCTTCGCGCCGGAAATGGGCGGCATGAATCACGTGCCGTATATGCGTGCCTTCCACGAGAAGGGCGTCACCGTCACTATAAACACACGGCTGCGCTCGGTACGGCGCGAGGGCAATCAACTGGTTGCGGAGCTCGGCTCAGACTTCGCCGACGGCTGGCGCGGCGAGCGGCGGGTCGATCAGGTGGTGGTCGAGCACGGCACGCTGCCGCTCGATGACCTCTATCTCGCACTGAAACCGCTGTCGAAGAATGGCGGCGCGGTCGACTACGAGCGGCTGGTCAATGGCGGCGACATTTTTCCGGCGCGCAATCCGCAAGGCGGTTTCGTGCTCTTCCGCATCGGCGATGCGGTCGCCTCGCGCAACATCCACGCCGCAATCTACGACGGCATCAGGTTCGGCCTGAGGATCTGAGGATCGCTTTGGATTGGTGGCGCGCAGCCGAACCTCCGTACGGAGAGCCACCAGGCAAGTCGGACCGATCTGCGCGCCGCACCGCCGCCGGCTTGCGGCCGGAAATCGTACGATCTTGTCAATTGCGGCGGCCCTGCTCAGAACAACCTGGCGGTAGCCATACAAAGTACGGTGATGACCAGCAGCCCACCAGCGATGCGTTCGCCCCTTGTCATTTTCACGCGCAGCTGGGTTTCCGTCGCCGCGTCAGTGCCGGCGAGCTGCCTGCTGGCAGAGCCGACCAGCGCGCCCTGGACGCCGGCGGCAATCAGGGCTGTGGCGATACCCAGGGCCAGAACCATTTCCATCGAACCGAAATAGCCGCCGTGGAAGAAATACCAGAGGAGGGCGCCGGTCAGGAAAACCATGCCGGCCGCTCGCATTTGCGGCCGGAAAAACCGTTCGGTCCGAATCTCCGGATCGCGGGCGACAGCGATGGTCGTTCCAGCCCAGAACACACCGGCCAATACATGAAGGCCCAGGACGATGATGTAGACATACTGCATGACCGCATTTCCACCTTTCCCCACCGCTACCATAGGATTAGATATCGAATGATTAGATGTCAACGTAAATTCAAGAGCCAGTTCCATCGGCATTTCCCTTGCTCTAGTGTCGGATCATGACGCTTTTTGACCGCCCGCCAGTCGGGATGAATCTCGCCCGCACCGCAAAGCTTGTCGCACAGGCCTTCGACGCCGCCTTGGTCGAGGCTGGCGGCACGCTGCCGGTCTGGGTCACTCTGTTGTCGATCAAGTCGCGCGAGATGGCCAACCAGCGCGAGCTCGCCGGCATGATCGGAATCCAAGGCGCGACGCTGACCCACCATCTGAACGCGATGGAGACCCAAGGCCTGCTGACCCGGCGCCGCGATCCGGAAAACCGCCGCGTCCACCAGGTTGAACTGACCGAAGCGGGAGAGGCGCTGTTCCTGAAATTGCGCACGGCAGCCCTCGCTTTCGACAGGCGGCTGCGGACCGGGTTGTCCGACGAGAGGCTGGCGGAGTTCGCGGAGGTCCTGGCGGCGCTGCGGGCGAATGTCGATTGATCCCAAACTGCCGAACGCATTGTTTCAGTGGCCCAAGGAAAGAGGGTTCTTCCCTTCGATTTGCGCGCCGCACATGCCGCCGGGGCCATCCTTGATCGGGCAAGGGCGCATCGGTCAGGGTTCGAAGACATAGCGATCGCCGCGACGGCCGAGGTCCACGGTTTGACGATACTGACGGACAACGAGCGTCATTTTGCACCGCTCGGGTCGCCGATGCTCAATCCGCTGAAGACTTTGCCACCATTGCGACAGTCGGCGGCACCTTAGCCGGATTCACCCGTCAGGCCGCCATTTCCGAAGCGGCATGTCAAGGTTGGCGCCTTACGCCCGGCTTCCCCGCAGCACCGTTAGCCTGGCTTTCTTCGGCGCCCGCGCGACCAGCCATTCGCGTGCCGTGTCCTGCGGCATCGGGAAGGCGATGGAATAGCCCTGCACCTGGTCGCAGCCGATCGCCATCAGCGAATCGAGCTCGGCCTCGGTTTCTGCGCCCTCGGCGACGATCGAGATGCCGAGGCCGCGGGCGAGTTCGGTGATGGCTCGCACGATCTTGGTGTTGTCGCCGTTCTCATTGATGTTCTGGACGAAGCGGCGATCGATCTTCAGCCGGTCGATCTCGTTCGGGTTGACGTGGCTGAGCGAGGCGTAGCCGGTGCCGAAATCGTCGAGTTCGAGATGAACACCGGCGGCGCGGATGTGC
>NZ_RZSW01000671.1:0-2782 GCF_003997375.1 Mesorhizobium sp. M5C.F.Ca.IN.020.29.1.1
GCCTCGATCTGGTCGTGGGTGACATAGACCGTCGTGGTCTTCAGCCGCTGATGCAGTTCCTTGATCTCGGCGCGCATCTGCACCCTGAGCTTGGCGTCGAGATTGGACAGCGGCTCGTCGAACAGGAAGACCGCCGGATCGCGCACGATCGCCCGGCCCATGGCGACGCGCTGGCGCTGGCCGCCGGAAAGCTGCCGGGGATAGCGCTCCAGCAGCGGCACCAGCCCCAGGATTTCGGCGGCGCGCTTAACGCTGGCAGCGCTTTCGGCTTTCGAAACACCCTTGAGCATGAGCGAGAACGCCATGTTCTCGGCGACGGTCATGTGCGGGTAGAGCGCGTAGTTCTGGAAGACCATGGCGACGTCGCGTTCTTTTGGCGCAACGTTGTTGACGACACGGTCGCCAATCGCGATCTGGCCGCGCGAAATCTTTTCCAGGCCAGCGATCATCCTGAGAAGGGTCGATTTTCCGCAGCCCGACGGCCCGACCAGCGTGACGAACTCGCCGTCGTCTATATCGACGCTGACGCCGTGGAGAATTTCGACGGTTCCGAATGATTTGTAGACATCGCCAATCGCGACAGACGCCATCGATTTCCTCCCGAATGCTTCCTGCGACGTCTTCGAAGGAAACCGCTTTCCTAACTGGCCGCGGCAGCTCCCAAAGTTCCTCCCTGGTCACGCGCGATGATGAAACGGTAGCGCTACCAGACTGCCCTGTAAAGCGCCTGCGTGGCAAGCACTCTTCTTCGTTGGTCCTGATCGTGTTTGTTCGCGGTGGGATTGAAATTCGCCATGTCCGGGATCCTGGCAGGAAAATGACTTGCCCAGCCCCAGCCCTTGAAAACGGAGGTGCGAGAAGTCATCAGTAAACGACACCAGCCTAATCGGAAACTTCGGTTTGCGGCCGGTCCCGGCCGTCGGCGAGCTCGTCGTGCCATTTGCCGTCGGCGTCCTCGTACTGGATGCCGTCCGTGGTGCCGGCGACCTGCTGTTCGGCCGAAGCGATCTCGGCCGCGCGGAGCGCGTCCTCGTGGGTAGGGAACGTTTCTGAGAATGTCGAGCCGACCTTGTAGGCCCAGCCCCCGTCATGCTCGACGATCTTGTAGGTCAGCTTCGCCATGAAATCCTCCAGTGGGAAAAGCTCCGTCTGCTCAATGCAGTTTGCTGCTTTGGGGCAGTTTGCCTTCGGGCAGCCTGCCGTCGGACAATCTCTCGTCGGGAACCAGCACGTCCGATTCCTTCGCGGCTTCGACCAATGCGCGGCGCGCATCCGCCGTCGAACGATAACCCTCCAGCACTTTTAGGCAAGTGTCGAGAGCATCGCGATGCCGGGGACCACGATTGAGCGGCCAGACCGTCATCAGGCACTCCGCCGCTTCCTGGGTGCTGCGGATCTCACGGTATTTGCCCACATGGCCAAGTTCGACCACCACCGGCTTTTCAAAAGGCTTGTTGTCCATCATCGCCGCCAACGCGGAGCGGCCGATTTGGTTGCACGTCCCTCCGCGTAAAGGTCTCAAGGTCGCAATCATTGGGGTCGCAATCATTGGGGTCGCGGTCATTGGGGCAGCAGCCATTGGAAATGGCCGCTCAGCCCGCCGCCTTCATCCAGTGCTGCATCGTCGTCACCGAGCGGGCAAGCTGCGGCGCCGGGTGGATCGTCTCGCCGAATGTGGCGGCGGCGCGCCACGCCCAGCGCGGATCGGCGAGAAAGGCGCGGGCCAAAGCCACCATGTCGGCACGGCCCTGGGCGACGATCGCCTCGGCCTGCTTCGGATCGTCGATCAGGCCGACGGCCCGCGTCGGGATGTCGGCGCCGTTGCGCACGGCTTCCGCCAGATGCACCTGGTAGCCCCGACCTGTCGGCAGCTTCTGCAGGGGCGAATTGCCGCCGCTCGAGCAGCAGAGATAGGCGACGCCCGCTGCCTTCAGCGCCTTGGCCACTTCGATCGCGTCCTCGACATCGAAGCCGCCATCGACCCATTCCTTGACCGACAGGCGGGCCCCGAGCATCAGCTTGGGCACTGCCTTCCTCACCGCCTTGGCGATCTCGACGACAAAACGCATGCGGTTTTCCAGCGAGCCGCCCCAGCGGTCGGTGCGCTGGTTGGAAAGCGGCGACAGGAACTGGAAGATCAGATAGCCGTGTGCCGCATGCAATTCGATGAAATCGAAGCCGGCCCGCTCGGCCCGCCTTGCCGCCTCGGCGAAGCGTTCGATGATGTGCAGTATCTCCTCATCCTCCAGCGCCCGCGGCACCTGCCAGCCCGTGTCGTAGGCGATTGCCGAGGCGGACACGATCGGCCAGGGATCCTGATCGGCACCGAGCGGCCCGCCGCCTTCCCAAGGCTTCCGGTTGGATGCTTTGCGGCCGGCATGGGCAAGCTGCGTGCCGAATTTGGTGCCGGGGGCGGCGACGCGCTTGGCGGCATCCAGCGCGCGCCGGGCGGCTGCCTCGTTGTCGTCGGAATAAAGGCCGAGGCAGCCATGCGAGATGCGGCCGCGCCGCTCGACGTCGGTCATCTCGACGGTGACCATGCCGGCGCCGGACATCGCCAGGTTCATCCAGTGGTACAGGTGCCAGTCGCTGGCCGAACCGTCATCGGCGGAATACTGGCACATGGGCGCGACCGCGATGCGGTTGGGAAAGGCGAGGCCGTCAAGCGTGATCGGCTGGAAAAGGGATGTGGTCATCAAAAAACTCCGGGGAGGGGCTGTCGCTATTTAGGCAGTGGATTGCGCCTGCGCCATACACGAGGCGGTGAAGCGCGCCCCTGGAC
>NZ_RZSW01000672.1:0-2779 GCF_003997375.1 Mesorhizobium sp. M5C.F.Ca.IN.020.29.1.1
CAGGGCCGCCATACCTGCCGGAGCGTCTTGGCGAGGTCATCGACCTCTCCATCCTGAAGCCGGTTTGCGAGCCGATGCATCTGGAGCGGCTGAAACAGGCGCTGAGCTGGCTTGCCGAGAACCTGCCGTCGAGTTCGGCGCTGTCGTTCCGGCCGAACATGGTGTTCCCGCGCCACCGCGCGGTGGCGGTCGAATGGCTGCGGCTGTGCGGTCTCGATGTATCCGCGCAGAATGTCAGCCTGACCAACGGCGCCACGGCCGGCATGACGGTGGCACTGATGAGCGTGGCGCCGCCCGGTTCGACCGTCGCCACCGAGGCGATCGGCCACCATACGCTGGTCCCGCTGGCGCGCTATCTCGGCTTCAACCTCGAGGGCCTGCCGATCGACGATAGTGGCCTGATCCCGGAGGCGCTCGACGAGGCGTGCCAGCTTTCCGACATCCGCGCCGTATTCGTGCAGCCCTCGGTGATCAATCCGACCGCAACGCTTATGGGCGCCGCGCGGCGCGAGCAAATCGCCGCGGTGGCGCGCAGGCACGACATCGCCATCATCGAGAACGACGTGCTCGGCCCGCTGGTCGAGGGTCGTCCGCCGCCGGTCGCCGCCTTCGCGCCCGAGCGCACGCTCTACGTCACCTCCTTCACCAAGATCGTCGTGCCAGGCCTGCGGATTGGTTATCTCGCGGCGCCCGACCGCTATGTCGCCGCCGTCGCCAACCGGCATCTCGTCTCCAACTGGATGGCGACGCCGCTGGTGGCGGAGATCGCGACAAAATGGGTGACCGACGGCACGGCGATGGAGCTTGTCGGCTGGCAACGTTCGGCACTGCGGCGGCGGCAGGAGATTGCCGCTCAGGTGCTTGCCGGGGTCGACTATCGTGTCCATCGCGACGGATTGCATCTGTGGCTGCGGCTACCCGGCGACCGCGGTGAGGAGAGTTTCGTCTCGCAGGCCCGTTTGCAGGGCGTGGCGATCGCGCCAGGCACATCCTTCCGTATTTCCCAGGAGCCCTGGCAGCCGGCAGTGCGCATCTCGCTGGGCTCGACTACCGAGGAGGAACTGCGCGCCGGCCTGAGCGTCGTCACCAAACTTCTGCTCGGCGATCCGGAGCATCTCCTTCTGGCGATCTAGGCAAAGATCGCCGCGGAATTGTGCGGAGCCAGAAACATTGTCATGAGTTTATTTTCTGATTGACATGATTTGGCGCGTTCCGCATCGTTGAAGGCACCAAGCTTCTCCAGCAACGGGGAATTTAGTGTCCGCGCCCATCATAAAGATCGACGGCATTTCGAAAAGCTTCGGCACCTTCAAGGTGTTGGACGGCCTGTCGATGCAGGTCATGCCGCGCGAGAAGCTGGCGCTGATCGGCCCATCCGGCTCGGGCAAGACGACGATCCTGCGCATCCTGATGACGCTGGAGAGGATCGACAGCGGCCACATCCAGATCGACGGCGAGCAGCTCTACCACATGGAGCGCAACGGCCAGTTGCTGCCCGCCGACGAACGGCATCTGGCAAGAATGCGCCAGAAGATCGGCATGGTCTTCCAGCTGTTCAACCTGTTTCCGCACAAGAGCGTCATCGACAACGTCACGCTGGCGCCGATCTTGACCAAGGGCATGCCGCGCGCCGCCGCCGAAAGACGGGCGATGGAACTGCTCGACATGGTCGGCATGGCCGACAAGGCGAAAGCGATGCCGGCGCAGCTCTCCGGAGGGCAGAAGCAGCGCGTGGCGATCGCCCGGGCGCTGGCGCTGCAGCCCAGGATCATGCTGTTTGACGAGGTGACATCGGCGCTCGATCCGGAACTGGTCGAGGAGGTGCTGAACGTGTTGTGGCGGCTCTGCTCCGAGACAGACATGACCATGTTGCTCGTCACCCATGAAATGGGTTTTGCCCATGATTTCGCCGACCGGGTGCTGTTTTTCGACCGCGGGAAGGTAGTCGAAGAAGGCAAGCCCGACGAGATTTTCCGCAATCCCAAGCAGGAGCGCACGCAAGGCTTCCTGAAGAAGATCATCGCGGCCGGACATCGCGTCTGACCGCCATGCCAAGGCGGCGAAGCCGTCCTCAAGGGGCGGCGAAGCCGTCCCGTAGAACGACCAAACCAAGAAGAGAAGCAAGGAGTTGGGAACAATGAAGAAACTTGGCATTCTGGCCGGCGTGGGCGGTGTTGCACTAACCGCAATTCTGGCCGCCTCGACCGCGGGATCGGCCGACGACAGCAAGCTCGAAGAGCTCAAGGCACAGGGCTTCGCCCGCGTCGCCATTGCCAATGAGCCGCCCTACACGGCGGTTGCGGCCGACGGCAAGGTTTCGGGCGCGGCGCCCGATGTGGCGCGTGAAATCTTCAAGCGCCTCGGCGTCAACGACATCGTCGCCTCGATCTCGGAATATGGCGCCATGATTCCCGGCCTGCAGGCCGGCCGTTTCGACGTCGTCACCGCCGGCCTGTTTATGAAGCCGGAGCGTTGCGCGGCGGTTGTCTATTCGGAGCCGGTGCTGTGCGACGCCGAGGCGATGCTGGTGAAGAAGGGCAACCCCAAGGGCTTCAAGAGCTACGAGGATGTCGCCAAGGATGCCACCGCGACGATCGGGGCGCCGGGCGGCGGCACCGAGGAGAAGCTGGCGCTCACCGCTGGTGTGCCACGTGACCGCGTCATCGTCGTGCCGGACGGCCAGAGCGGCCTGAAGATGCTGCAGGACGGCCGCATCGACGCCTATTCGCTGCCAGTGCTGTCGATCAATGATCTGGTCAAGAAGGCCAACGACCCGAAC
>NZ_RZSW01000673.1:0-2777 GCF_003997375.1 Mesorhizobium sp. M5C.F.Ca.IN.020.29.1.1
AGTCATGACCCTGTACGGCCAATTGGACTATGCGAGCCTCTTCTCAAGTTGCTCCACCCAATCGAGTTGCGACCAGTTTGCCGTCCATCATCATAGGGATGATTGCCAGCTTCTTTTCTTCAAGGAATTCCAGATCGGCGCTGCCTTGATTGAGGTCCATCAGCTGCTCGACTTTTCCATCCGGATGAATGCGAAAGAGCGCCCCTGCGACCCAATCCGTAACAAGCCAATTTCCTGCTCCGTCCGGTTCTAGACCATCTAGATTTCCAACAGGCTCGCCGGACCCGATGTCAGAGATAGCCTTCGTGTTCAGGTCGATCGCGATCAGATGGCCGGGTGTCTTGGACGAAAAATCCGGCTGGATATCGCGACCCCAGCCGGCGACGAGGAGGCGACCATCTTCGACGCGCAGACCGTTCGGATGCAGGAGATCCTCGCTCTCCAGCCAGACGGTGAGAGCATCATTGTCCAGAACATAAATCCTGTTCGCCAGCATGTCGGAAGCAAAGACGCGACCCGCCTCGTCGACGGCGGGGTCATTGAGGAACTGAGCGCCTTCTGCGGGCCACGTTCCGGTGATCTGACCGCTCTCGACGTTGACGGCCATAAGCCGATCGATGTCGGTGACGAAAAGCGTATCGCCTTCCATCACCAATCCCTTGGGCGCATTAAACCCGGTCACCCATTCGGCTGTCTGCAACTTTCCGTCAGGCGAAACTTTCGAAAGGTATCCGACCCCATCCTTGCCGGCGGGCTCGCCAACAATGTTGGAAACGTAGAAGACGTTCCGCTTGGTGTCGAAAAGTACGCTCTCGGGGGTCTTTAAGCCCTCAAGCGACCAGACCTCCTCCGCTGTCGCGGGTGACCCTACTCCTAGTAGGAGAATAGAAAATAGAACTAACTGAATCCTGATCATGATAGCCTCCCTATGTTGTTTTTTGACCTATTATGTAAAGCGCAACCGCAAATTGAACAGGCGATATTGAAAAGCTTACGGTTGACGCTTCGATTGCTCTGACAGGTTCGTCTATAAGCAATTTCTGCTTAGCCTCGGCAACTTTACAATTCCCCAGATGAATGGCAGTTCCAACGTCAACTGTTCTTGGAGCCGTACTGCGGATGAAAAGCACTCCGCACATCCCGTGACGCTGTACTCGGGCGGCCCGCGAGAGGCTGGTGTTCGAAAACGACGCCTAAGCGAGTCAAGTCGAAACACCAGCCTGTCGCCTTGCGCGGAGGGCCGATGCGGTCCGCCGAAGGCATCATCGGCTCGAGGCTCGGATCGTCGATATTGCCGAAATTGCGCAAGCCATACTGTACGGCCGGGGATGTGCAGGGGCTGCCCCCTTAATCAATTTCATTACAAGCTGCCCTTTACACAGCCTGGATGGGCTCTATCTGCATCTTGAGTCCAAATACTGGAGGACAGCACGATGAAGCACGTTCTCGCATTGGCACTCTTCATCGGCGCCGGATCGCTGTTTGCCACGGCAGCCTATGCCGAACCGCCGGATCATGCCCGCAACGATGACGCAAGCCTCCATCCCGGCCATCAAGGGCACCTGTCGAGCGGCCGCCAATACCCAGGAAGACCTGCCACTGAGTTCCACGAGAGCCTAGAGGCGGAAGGAGAGCCGAGCTTTCCGACCGGTCCGGGTGGGTGGGCCGAGCAACAGAGCGACGGCGCTAACGCCCAGCGTAGCAGCACCGACGCTACGGCCGATGGCAGGTAAACACAGGTCCTGACGGACAAGGTAAATCGCGGCGACGGACGAAGCGATCGCCTCGTAGCAGCTCTTGGCGAGCGGCTCCTCCAAGGTGTAGGAGACCTGCCGCGCTCACGACCGATCCTCGCCCTGGCGAGATCTTCGTTCTATCTTACCGCTCGCGCAAATCCGCTTGCGCCAGATCAAGCGCCTTGGCGATGCGGTCGCAGGCCATGTCGATCGTTTCACGCGTCCAGATCAGCGGCGGAGACAGGATCATCGTATCGCCGGTGGCGCGCAGCATCATGCCCTGGGCAATTGCGTGGTCGCGGACAAGCACGGCCGCGCTTCCGGCCGGCAGGAAGCGCTCCTTGGTCGCCTTGTCCCTAACGATTTCGATTCCCCCCATCAGCCCGATCGAGCGCACTTCGCCGACCAGATCGTGACCGCCAATGTGCTCCTGCAGCGCCTTGGCGAAATAGGGTCCGGTGTCGTTCTTGACCCGATCGACCAGACCTTCACGCTCCATGATCTCGAGGTTCTTCAGTGCCACGGCGCAGGCCACAGGGTGCCCGGAGTAAGTGTAACCGTGGTTGAACTCGCCGCCCTTCTCGACCAGCGTCGCGGCGATGCGGTCACCGACCAGGAGCGCCGACAGCGGCTGATAGCCGGAGGTCAGCGCCTTGGCGGTGGTGATGGTATCTGGCTTGATGTCGAAGGTCTGAGCTGCGAACCACTCGCCCGTTCGACCATAGCCGGTGATGACTTCGTCCAGCATCAGGAGGATATCGTATTTGCGGCAGATGCGCTGCACTTCCGGCCAATAGCTCATCGGCGGTATCTTCACGCCGCCTGCCCCCATCACCGGCTCGCCGATAAAGGCGGCGACCTTGTCGGCGCCGGCTTCGAGGATGGCATCCTCGACGGCCTTGGCCGCGCGCAGGCCGAAATCATGGTCGCTTTCGCCGGGCAGAGCCAGCTCATAAGCATAAGGCATCATCACATGGACGATGTTTGGAACCGCGCCGTTGAGCTGTTTGTGCATCGGCTCCATGCCGCCCAGCGAGGTGC
>NZ_RZSW01000674.1:0-2777 GCF_003997375.1 Mesorhizobium sp. M5C.F.Ca.IN.020.29.1.1
ACTCTACCCACTTCGGGCGTGGCGGACAGCACGAGAACGCCTTCGCCCAATGTTGCGGTTTCTCCCGCAGGCTCAAGGAAATTCACCGCGTCCCAACAGCCGTCACCGCTGGCAAAGAGCTGGTGGAGACCTGCACGGCGCATCGCCCGCAGGATGAAAGCACCCTCGAAACTGCCGCCGTAGAACAGCAGATCGAAATCGGCCCGCAGAGATGCGACCAGCGGGTCAAAATCGCGGCTCCCTTCGCGAACCGTTCGCCGCTCCGCGATGCGTCCTCCGAGCGACAGAAAGGCCCGCGAGAACGCGATGCCTATGCTGTGGCCGTACATCGTTTCGGTTTCGACGAGGACGGCGCGGCGCTTGCCCATGGTGTCGTAGAGATGACGGGAAATGGCTGCTCCGGTCTGATCATCCCGGTTGGTGAAGCGAAAGACATTCGGCAGAGAGCGCTCGGTGAGCGCTGTGTCGGAAGCGATCGGCGTGATCATCGGGAGGTCGTGGGCGGCATAGATTTCCGCCGCAGCGATGGTGACATTGCTGTTGTAGTGGCCAACGACGCCAAGCAGATCTGCCCGGTTGCAAAAGTCGTCCGCGACTTGCCGTCCGGTCTCGACCTTTCCCTGATCGTCCGCACCCTCAACCATGATGGGAAAGCCCGCAATGCCACCGTCCGCGTTCTGCTCCTCGACCGCGAGTTCGATCGCTTGCTTCATCTCGGCGCCAAGCGCCGCCGCATTTCCCGACAATGGAGCGCCGATTGCGATCCGGATCGCTTCCGACATTGAAATGGTCCTTGCTGCCGAGCCGTTTGTCTGCCCCGAACTGCGCTTGCGCGCATCGGTTCCTTCTCGAACCGGAAAAATGATGGATTCTTGCTGGCGAGCCTTGGAGCGCGACGAAACGATGCTGGAACAATCGATCACCTTGATGCGTTCGACTGTTTTACACCTGCCGAGGATCCTCGATGGCGCCGCGTCCTTTCTGGAAAGGCTATCTGAAGCTTTCGCTCGTGACCTGTCCGGTCGCGATGACGCCCGCTACCACCGAGAGCGAAAAGGTCCGGTTCCATACGCTCAATCGCAAGAGCGGGCATCGCGTCGTCAGCCAATATGTCGACGCCGTCAACGGCAAACCAGTTGCTGAAGACGACGAGGTCAAGGGCTATCAGCGCGGCGAGGACGAATACGTCCTGCTCGAGGACGATGAGATCGACGCAGTCGCGCTGGAGAGCACGCGCACCATCGACATCGACATGTTTGTCGATGCCGACAGCATCGGCTGGATCTGGTACGACAAGCCCCACTATCTCACCCCTGACGATCCGGTCGGGGAGGAAGCATTCTCGGTCATTCGCGACGCGATGCAGTCGACAGGGAAAGTCGGAATATCGCGACTGGTCATGTACCGCCGCGAGCGCGCCGTCATGCTTGAACCACGAGGCAAGGGTATCGTGCTGTGGACACTGCGCTATGGCGACGAGGTTCGCGATCCCGAGGACTATTTCGGCAAGATCGAAAATGCCAAACCCGACCCGAAACTGATGGATATGGTCTCGACCTTGATCGATGAGCGAACCAGGCAGTGGGATCCCGCCATGACCGGAGATCCCGTCCAGGCGCGGCTGCTGGAGATCATTGCCTCGAAGAAGAAGGGCAAGAAGCGTCCAGCCAAGGCGAAGGACAAGGCCGAGCAACCGCCCAGCAACGTGATCAACATCATGGATGCGCTGCGCAAAAGCATCGGCTCGGAGACCGGAAAGCGAAAATAGGCGCACGGAGTTGCTCGGGAGAAAAAAGGCAGCACAATGAAGGTCATCCCCCGCGACGGCGGCTTCGCCCTGCCGCTCGATACGCCTCCGATGGAGGCCAAGGCGGCCGATGCGATTCCCGAAGGAGACGGATGGCAATACGAGCGCAAATGGGATGGTTTTCGCTGCCTGGCATTTCGGCAGGACGATGCGGTGGAGTTGCGCGCAAAGTCAGGCAAGCCGCTCGGACGCTATTTTCCCGAACTCGTCGCGACATTGAAGGAACTGCCGTCGCGCCGTTTTGTCGTCGACGGTGAAATCGTCATCTCGGTCGACGGCAAGTTTTCGTTCGACGCGCTCCAGATGCGGCTTCATCCCGCCGAGAGGAGGATCCGCAAGCTGTCCGCCGAAACCCCGGCTCGCATCGTCCTGTTCGACATGCTCTGCGATGAGCACGGAACCGTCTGGTTGGCGCGGACCCTGAAAAAACGGCGAGCGATCCTTGAGGCTTTCGTCGCTTCGGCAAACCGCAGGAACATCGTGCTTTCGCACTGTACGCGCGATGTGAAGGAAGCCCGCTCCTGGTTAGGGGCTGCCGGACATGGGGCGACAGACGGCGTGGTCGCCAAGCGGCTGGACGGTCCGTACCAACCGGGGGTGCGTGCGATGGTGAAGGTAAAGCGGTTGCGGTCGGCCGATTGCGTGGTCGGCGGCTTTCGCTATCTCAGCAACAGCCCGCAGGTCGGCTCTCTGTTGCTGGGTCTGTACAACCAGGCCGGCAAGCTCGATCACGTCGGTTTCACCTCGACCATTGCCAAGGACGACAGGGCAGAGCTTACCTGCAAACTCGAAGCGATGCGCGAGCCCCCCGGCTTCACCGGAAAGGCGCCGGGCGGGCCGAGCCGCTGGAGCACCGAGCGCAGCGGTGAATGGGAGCCGGTCCGGCCCGAACTGGTGGTCGAAGTACGCTTCGATCACGTCACCGGCGACCGTTTCCGGCATGGCACCAAGTTCCTGCGCTGGCGGCCGG
>NZ_RZSW01000675.1:0-2769 GCF_003997375.1 Mesorhizobium sp. M5C.F.Ca.IN.020.29.1.1
GTCCGTTTCTTGATAAATATACGACTGATATATCAGATGGAGCGACCGCCATGTGGACTGGAGTTTTCCCCGCCGTCACGACCAAATTCACCGAGGACGACCGCCTCGACCACGCCGAGATGGAGCGCTGCTTTGCGCTGCAGATGGAGGCCGGCTGCGACGGCATCATCGTCTGCGGTTCGCTCGGCGAGGGGCCGATGCTCTCGCATGACGAGAAGATCGACGTGCTGAAGACCGCGCAGAAGATCGCTGGCAACAAGCCGGTTCTGCTGACGGTCAACGAGCCCGGCACGCGCGAGGCGGCCGCGATCGCGCGCCGCGCCGCCAAGAAGGGCGCTAACGGGCTGATGGTGGTGCCGAGCCCGATCTACCACACCAATGCGGAGGAGACGGTCGCGGCACTGCGCGCCGTCGCCGAGGCCGGCGACCTGCCGGTTATGATCTATTCCAACCGGCTTGCCTATCGCGTCGACGTCACCGTCGGTCAGATGGAGGAACTGGCGAAGGACGAGCGTTTCGTCGCCATCAAGGAATCCTCCGACGACATCCGCCGCTCGACCGAAATCATCAACCGCTTCGGCGACCGTTACGACCTGTTCACCGGCGTCGACAATCTTGCGTTCGAGGCGCTGTCGGTCGGTGCCGTCGGCTGGGTGGCGGGACTGGTCACCGCGTTCCCCCGCGAGACGGTCGCGATCTATCAGTTGATGAAGCAGGGCCGCCGCGAGGAGGCGCTAAAAATCTACCGCTGGTTCCGGCCGCTGCTCGACCTCGACGTGTCGACCTATCTGGTGCAGAACATCAAACTCGCCGAAGTCCTGGCGATCAACACCAACGACCGCGTGCGAATGCCGCGCCAGCCGCTGTCGGGCGAGCGCCGAAAGATCGTCGACAAGATCGTCAGGGATGCGCTGGCGGTGCGGCCCGTGCTGCCACAATTCTAACGGTGGCAATGTCGCGGACCCCCTCATCCGGCCGCTTCGCGGCCACCTTCTCCCCGAGGGGAGAAGAGGTCACAAACGCTGGCGTCAGCCTCTTCTCCCCGACGGGGAGAAGGCGGGCCGAAGGGCCGGATGAGGAGGCTGGCTCCAAGGTGCGGAGCGAGGCGGAGGCCGAGCCATGCAGCGCGGCGCGCAGCCATGAATAGCGATGCGACGCTCGACATCGCCATTATCGGTGGCGGCATCATCGGCATCTGTGTCGCCGCCTATCTGGCCGAGGCGGGGCGAAACGTCACGATCTTCGATCGAACGGGCATCTGCGAGGAAACGAGTTCCGGCAACGCCGCTGCCCTGGCCTTTTCCGATGTGTTGCCGCTGGCCCACAAGGGCATGATCAGGCATCTGCCGAAATGGCTTGCCGACCCGCTCGGCCCGCTCAGCATCCCGCCCGCCTACCTGCCGAAGCTGCTGCCCTGGCTTATCCGCTTCTGGCGGGCCGGACGAAGCGACCGCTACGAGGCCAGCCTCGCGGCGCAGGCCCGGATGATGCGGCTCGCCGAGGCCGAATGGGCCGGGCTGATGGCGCGCTCGGGCACCGGAAACATGCTGCGCGAGGATGGCTCGCTCGAACTTTACGAGAGCGAGGCCGAGTTCAAGGCTTCGCTGCCCGGCTGGGCGGCGAGGCAGCGCTTCGGCATCGGCTTCAGCCATGTCGAGGGCGACGCTCTGGCCGCCTTGCAGCCGGGCCTGTCACCGCGCTTCGTCAAAGGCACTTTCGTACCGGGATGGAAGACCGTTACCAATCCGAAATTATTGGGCAAGGCGATCTGGGCCTTTGCCGAGACCAACGGCGCGCGTTTCGAAAAGGCGAGGATCGACCATGTCGAGGCGGGACAGGACGGCGCGACATTGACGCTGGCCGACGGCACGGTGCGGCAAGCAAAATGCCTCGTCATCGCCGCCGGCGCCTGGTCGCATCTCCTGGCGAAACATCTCCGCGACCGCATCCCGCTCGAAACCGAGCGCGGCTATAACACGACCCTGCCGAGGACCGCTTTCGACGTGAAGCGGCAACTGATCTTCTCCGGCCACGGCTTCGTCATCACCCCGCTCGAAACCGGTGTGCGCGTCGGTGGCGCGGTCGAGCTCGGCGGGATCGAGCGGCCGCCCAACTACGCCCGCTCGAAAGCGCTGCTCGACAAGGCACAAAAATTCCTGCCGGGGCTTGACCCGGCCGGCGGCCGCGAATGGATGGGGTTTCGGCCGTCGCTGCCGGATTCGCTGCCGGTGATCGGTGGCGCCAGGCATGCCGGCACGATAGTCTATGCCTTCGGCCACGGCCATCTCGGCCTGACCCAGGCAGCTGCCACCGGGCGCCTGGTCCGCGATCTCATTCTCGGCCAAAATCCGGTGTTTGATCTTTCTCCGTTTTCCCCGAACCGCTTCTGACGGGATCTAGACATGGCGCGCCACTCCTTCTTCTGCATCGACGGTCACACCTGCGGCAATCCGGTGCGGCTGGTCGCCGGCGGCGGACCGCTGCTCCAGGGCGCGACGATGATGGAGCGGCGCGCGCATTTCCTGGCCGAATATGACTGGATCCGCACCGGGCTGATGTTCGAGCCGCGCGGCCATGACGTGATGTCCGGCTCGATCCTCTATCCGCCGACGCGGCCCGATTGTGACATCGCCATCCTGTTCATCGAAACCTCGGGGTGTCTGCCAATGTGCGGTCATGGCACCATCGGCACGGTGACGATGGCCATCGAGCACGGGCTGATCAAGCCGAAGACGCCGGGTTTGCTCAGGCTGGACACACCGGCTGGCC
>NZ_RZSW01000676.1:0-2768 GCF_003997375.1 Mesorhizobium sp. M5C.F.Ca.IN.020.29.1.1
GTCATCCTGCGCACAGCCGGCGAAAGCCGTACCAAAGCCGAGATCAAGCGCGACTACGAATATCTGATGCGGCTTTGGGAAAACGTCCGCAATCTGACGCTGCAGTCCACGGCCCCTGCCCTGGTCTACGAAGAAGGCAGCCTGATCAAGCGCTCGGTGCGCGACCTCTACAACAAGGACATCGACGAGATCCTGGTCTCCGGCGAAGAGGGCTATCGCGAGGCCAAGGACTTCATGCGCATGCTGATGCCGAGCCACGCCAAGGTCGTGCAGCCGTTCCGCGACACGACTCCGATCTTCGTGCGCAATGGCATCGAGGCGCAGCTCGACCGCATGCTGCAGCCGCAGGTGACGCTGAAGAGCGGCGGCTACATCATCATCAACCAGACCGAGGCGCTGGTCGCCATCGACGTCAATTCGGGCCGCTCCACCAAGGAGCACTCGATCGAGGACACAGCGCTTCACACCAATCTGGAAGCGGCCGAGGAAGTCGCACGGCAGCTGAGGCTGCGCGATCTCGCCGGCCTGATCGTCATCGACTTCATCGACATGGAGGAGAACCGCAACAACCGCTCCGTCGAGAAGCGGCTGAAGGATCACCTCAAGAACGATCGCGCCCGCATCCAGGTCGGCCGCATCTCGCATTTCGGTCTGATGGAGATGTCGCGCCAGCGCATCCGTGCCAGCGTGCTGGAATCGACGATGAAGCCTTGCCCGCATTGCGGCGGTACCGGCCATGTGCGGTCCGATTCGTCTGTCGCGCTGATGGTTGTGCGGGCGATCGAGGAATTCCTCCTCAAGGATTCGCGCAGCCACATCACGGTGCGGACGCCGGCGGCGACCGCGCTCTATGTGCTCAACCACAAGCGCGGCACGCTGGTGGAACTCGAAAGCCGCTTCGGCCTGACCATCACCGTCGAAGCCGACGACACGGTCGGCGCCCAGCACTATGCGATCTTCCGCGGCGCGCTGGCTGAAAAGCCTGAAGGCTTCGTCGAGGTGCGCACCTTGCCCGCCTATGTCGAGCCGGAAGAGCCCGCCGACGAAACCGTCATTGAGGAGGAGGAAGACGAGGCCGTTGCACCGGCGGAGCAACCGCGCCAAGCTCAGCAGCCGCAGCAGCCAAGGCCAGGCGAGGATGGCGAAGGCCGCGACCGCAAGCGCCGCAAGCGCCGCAGACGGCGCGGCGGCAAGGATCGCGACCGCGAGCATGGCGCCCCCGTGGAAGTCGCGTCCCTCTCGGCCACAGCCGATGGCGTCTCCGAAGCCTCAAGCGATGAAGGCGCTGAAGCAGACCACGAGGACCAGGTCGGCGTCACCGAGGCGGTGGAAGCGTCGGATGACAGTCAAGAGCCTGATGAACGTCGGGGGCCGGATGAAGGTCAGGGCAAGAAGCGCCGGCGCGGCAAGCGCGGCGGCAAGCGCAATCGCCGTGAAGACGGCGAAGGCGAGGTCGATGCAGGCACTGCAGAATCGGCTGATGGCCCCGAAGGCGAAGTCTTGGAGGGCGTAACCGTCTCCAGCGAGCCGGTAGCAGCAATGCCGGTCGAAGAGCCTGTGGACCTTGCTCCGGCCAATGACGACATGCCGAGCGCCGAAAAGCCGAAGAAGCCGCGCCGCGCCGCCAAGCCGAAGAAGGCTGCGGCGGACGTCGTCGTCGAGACGCCGGTAGCCGAGCCGGAAACCTCTGCCGAGGCTCCCGCACCTGTTCCGGAGGAAACAGCCGTGGCCACCGTCGACGAAAAACCGACGGTTCGCCCATCGCGACGCAAGCCTGTACCGGTAGATGCGCCGGTTGAGCCGATCGTGTCTTCGACCGTTGCCGAAGAGGAAAAGACCGAGGAAAAGCCGAAGCGTGCCGGCTGGTGGCAGCGGAAAGGCTTCTTCTAAGCTTTTCGGTGGTTTAGCCTGATCTTTTGACCAAAGAATCCCGCGCTGTCTTGTCGACAGCGCGGGATTCTTCTTATCTGAATCGCCACAAGCTTTATGGCGCGAAGACCGACCAGTTCATCATCTTCGCCAGCCTTTCCAGCGCAATCGACCCCAGCCTGGAATTGCCGTTGGCGTTGAGGCCGGGCGACCATACGGCGAGCGAGGCCACGCCCGGCACGATCGCCAGAATGCCGCCGCCGACGCCGCTCTTGCCGGGGATGCCGACGCGAAAGGCGAAATCGCCGGAGCCGTCATAATGACCGCAGGTCAGCATCATCGCGCCGATGCGGCGGGCGCGCTCGGCTGACACCACGGAATGGCCGGTCGCCGGGTTCTTGCCGCCGTTGGCGAGGAAGCGACCGGCCAACGCCAGTTGCCGGCAGCTCATCGCGATGGCGCAATGGTGGAAATAGACGCCCAGCGCCAGATCCGGCGCGTGGTTGAGGTTGCCGAAGGATTTCATGTAGTTGGCAAGCGCCAAATTCCGAAACCCGGTAGCGCGTTCCGAAGCCGCGACCTCGCGGTCGATGATGATGGTCTCGTCGTCGGCCAGGAACTGGATGAAGCGCAGGATCTCGCCGATCGCCTCGCGCGGCTGGTGGCCAGCGAGCAGAATGTCGGAAATGACGATGGCGCCGGCATTGATGAACGGATTGCGCGGAATGCCGTTCTCATACTCGAGCTGGACGATCGAGTTGAACGGGTTGCCCGAAGGCTCGCGCCCGACACGCTGCCACAGCGCGTCGCCGACATTGCCGAGCGCCAATGTCAGCGTGAACACCTTCGAAATGCTCTGGATCGAAAACGGCTCATCGGCGTCGCCCGCTATCAGCACG
>NZ_RZSW01000677.1:0-2746 GCF_003997375.1 Mesorhizobium sp. M5C.F.Ca.IN.020.29.1.1
GGACGAGGCTGCCCTTTCGGCGCGCGTGAAAACCGCAACCGTGTTCGCGCGGATCATGCCTGAGCAGAAACTGGCGATCGTCAGGGCCTTGAAGGCCAATGGCGGGATCGTCGCCATGACGGGAGACGGCGTCAACGATGCCCCCTCGCTGAAAGCGGCCAACATCGGCATTGCCATGGGAGGCCGCGGCACCGATGTCGCCCGCGAGGCATCTTCCATTGTCCTTCTCGACGACGACTTCGGATCGATCGTAAAGGCCATACGGTTGGGCCGTCGCATCTATGACAATTTGCGCAAAGCGATGGGCTTCATCCTCGCCGTGCACGTGCCGATTGCCGGCTTGGCTCTACTTCCATTGCTGTTTGGACTGCCTATCCTGTTCGGGCCAATTCACATTGCCTTTCTGGAGATGGTGATCGACCCGGTCTGCTCACTGGTTTTTGAAGCGGAAAACGAGGAGGACGACATAATGAAGCGTCCTCCGCGGGATGCGGAGGCGGCGCTCTTTTCGCGTCCGTTGATCGCGTGGAGCCTTGTGCAGGGCCTTCTGGCTTTCGTGCTCGTTACGGGCATTTTTCTTCTCGGCTTGCGCTGGGAAATGCCAGAGGATGAAATTCGCGCGTTGACGTTCTTCTCCCTGGTGTTGACGATTGTCGGGCTGATTTTCGTCAACCGCACGTTTAGCGAGTCGTTGCTGATTGCGCTGTTGCGGCCAAATCGATCGCTTGTAGTTGTCGTCGCGGTCGTTGCTGCAGCACTTGGCGGCACGCTTCTGTGGCCGCTTGCGAGTGGCCTCTTCCAATTCGGGCCGCTGCACCTGGATGATCTTGCCGTCACGCTTGCGTCCGGGATCGCTGTGTTAGTCTGCCTTGAGTTGTTGAAACACTTCTGGCGGGAGCGCCTGAAGGCTTGACCGACCCAGTTGCGCTTTCGTAGCAGTACCGATCAGCTCACCTATGCCGCCGTCAACGCATTGCGAATGACCCAGGCAGCGCAAGAAGAAGCAATGAGGCGATTAACGACGGTCACCAGCATCGAAGAGGGCCACACCCGTGAGCGGCATGGCATCGCCGACGCCGACGGCGGCAGCCGAAGTCAGCGCCGCCTGGATCTGCCGGGCGCGTGCCGAGTTTCGTCGAGCGCATGCGCTCCAAACGCATCCTTCGCCATCAATTGGTCCTGGAACGTGGAAGCCGCTTCAACGGGCATGCAGACGGCCACATTGTCTCCAGGCTCGCAGAAAGTACAATTTGACGCGAAGAAAGGGCGTCGACTTCCCTACGGTCTGGCAGATTATATGACGAGGTTCCCTTCAGCGTCTCTCCTTACCGGACCGAGGTGCTATCTTGGGGGACAGCCCGCGCGATTCATCGAAAGAGGCATAGCCCAGCACAACCATAAAAAATGCAAAGACGGTCAAGACCGCGATGGTGACGACCAAACTCTCTATTGGCACGTTGTTTCTCCCCTTTGATCCTTCATCCATAAGGCAGAGCAAATGTCAGGTGGGCGTTGACCTGGATCAACCGAGGCCGCTGACTTGCGCCAGATCAATTGGGGTATCTGCGACCGAGGCTATGGTGAAGCGTGAGGAGACACGCTGATGTTGCCCTTCACGCGCGATCAGTTTCTCGCTAACCTGGTTTCTTACAACGAGGGCATCTGGCCGGTGCAAGTGGCGGCATTTGGCCTTGGCTTGCTTGCCGTGGCCTTGTTGTTTTGGCGACCGCTAATGGCGGACCGTCTGATCGCTGGCATCCTGGCGATCATGTGGCTGTGGACCGGCGTTGCATATCACTGGTTCCATTTCACCCAGATCAACGAGGCCGCGCTCGTCTTTGGAGTTCTCTTCGTCGCACAGGGAGCCATTCTGGCCTATGTTGGTTTCGTCAAGAACCAATTGCGGTTCGGCCAGAGTTTTGGACCTGCAGCAATGGTGGGAGTTGGCTTCGTCACCTATGCGGCCGTCCTTTATCCACTTCTCGGCATTTGGACAGGTCACGCATATCCTGAAATGCCGGTGTTCGGTGTCACCCCCTGTCCGGTGACGATTTTCACTTTCGGGTTCTTCCTTCTTGCAAAGCCGCCCGTGTCTGGATGGGTGCTCGCGATCCCGTTCATCTGGTCGTTGATCGGAGGGAGTGCAGCGTTCCTCCTTGGCGTGCCGCAAGACTGGTTACTTCTGGTCAGCGGTGTTGTTGCGGTCCCGTTGATGGTCGCCTGTCGCAGCAAGCTTAATGTGAACGCCTGAAATCCTGAGAAGCCAATGCCGCACATGACCCTCACCGACCGACTTGCCCCAACGGCGCTGCTCCATTATGTGCTGAAGCTGTGGCTTGAGCTGCAATCTTGGGACTTCGGTCAACTTTACCGAAGTCGTCAGCATCACATCATAACGATCTGATCTTCGCGGTCTTAGCCTGCGGATCACAATAAATGCCGTAAAGCGTCTGCAGGATGCGCTCGACCTCCACCGAAGCCAGCCGATAGTAAACCTGCTGGGCGTCGCGACGGGTGTTGACCAGCTTCAGCGCCCGCAGCTTCGCCAATTGCTGCGAGAGCGCCGACTGGTTCATCGCGACCAGTTCCGCCAGCTCGTTGACGCTCGTCTCGCCATCCAGCAGATGGCACAGAATCATCAGGCGCTTCTCGTTGGCCATCGCCGCAAGCAGTTCGGACGCCTCGCGCGCCATCTTGTTCAGTTCAACGATTTTCTTATTGCGCATATGAACACATTATCATATTA
>NZ_RZSW01000678.1:0-2745 GCF_003997375.1 Mesorhizobium sp. M5C.F.Ca.IN.020.29.1.1
GGCCAACGCCATCATCGCCTCGATATGGGCAAGGCCGTGATAGTGGCGGTCGTCCGCCTGATAGAGCGCGGAAAGCTCGTGCTTCAGCGGCTCGTCGATCAAGGGTTCGTCTTCCATGGCCGCTTGAATTTCCGTGAACCAAATCCATTTGACAAAGCACTAAGGAAAATTGAGTTCAACCGTGCTATGATCTGGCTTATAGAGCATGTCGCGCAAAAGTGCGCAGCGGTTTTGGGACAACGACATGCTCAAAACAGGCACTTAATGCGCATCGCCTGAATCACTTCGATCGCGATTCGCATTATGCGGCCGGAGAATAGGCAAGTCGCCAAGCCCGAGACATTAGATGGCCGGAGATCATTAATGAACAGCGTTACGATTGCCCGCCCGACCATGGTGGAGCCGATCGACCCGATCTGGCGCTCGATCCGCGACGAGGCGATGGAGGCGGTCAACCGCGATCCGCTGCTGGCGGCGTTCCTCTATTCGACCATCCTCAACCAGGAAAGCCTGGAGGAGGCGGTCATTCATCGGCTGGCTGAGCGGCTCGCCCATCAGGATATCGGTTCCGATCTCATCCGCCAGACATTCAAGGCGATGGCAGCCGACGACATGGACTGGTCGTCGACTGTGCGTGTCGACATCCAGGCCTATTACGATCGCGATCCGGCCTGCGACCGCTTCATCATGCCGGTGCTCTATTTCAAGGGCTTTCATGCCATCCAGACCCACCGGCTGGCACATTGGCTGTGGAACCAGGGCCGCCAGGATTTCGCGCTCTACCTGCAGAGCCGGTCGTCCTCGGTGTTCCAGACTGACATCAATCCGGCCGCCCGCATCGGCAAGGGCATCTTCCTCGACCACGCCACCGGCCTCGTCGTCGGCCAGACGGCGGTGATCGAGGACGACGTGTCGATCCTGCACGGCGTGACGCTGGGCGGCACCGGCAAGGCCGGTGGCGACCGCCATCCCAAGATCCGCTACGGCGTGCTGATCGGCGCCGGCGCCAAGATCCTCGGCAACATCGAAGTCGGCCATTGCTCGAAGATCGCGGCAGGCTCGGTGGTGCTGTCGCCGGTGCCGCACAACAAGACGGTTGCCGGCGTGCCGGCTCGTGTCGTCGGCGAGACCGGCTGCGACCAGCCTTCGCGGCAGATGGACCAGCTTTTGCCATCACAGTCGATGGACCACGTCGTCAGCTTCGATATCTGATTTCAAGTCCGCGGGGCGGGCAACGGAACTCCGTTTGCCGGCTCTGCCGCCTGTCGGTTCTCGCATATCCGGTCGGCTTGCCTTTACATCGCCATTGTCGACGTGCCAGAAGCGCGCTCAAACGAGCAAGACCGACGATCGGAGAAGAGTTTTGAAGCCGGACGAAATCAGAAAGCTGGACGCCTATTTCAAGCGCGTCTTCCAGAACCCCAAGCTTGAAGTGAAGGCGCGGCCGCGCAAGGACGATTCGGCCGAGGTCTATGTGGGCGACGAATTCCTCGGCATCGTCTTCAAGGACGAGGACGACGGCGACTATAACTTCTCGATGGCGATCCTCGACATCGATCTGGCCTGAGTCGGGGGTTCTTGGTTACCGGTAGGCGCCGTTATCCCTGGCGGAGAAGGGGACGCCAATCTCCGCCGTTTGCGATTTGCCCCCAAAGCGCGTCACATAATCCCTTCAGACACAATGGGTTAGCGCCCTGTCTTCAGCATACGCGCAGCCTCGGCGGCGATGGCTGCATCGAGCGCCTGCCAGTTCCCCAGAAATTCCATGGGAAAGCGGTAGCTGAGGCTGAGACTGTCGCCGACCAGAATGTCGCGTTCGCAGGGCGCCAGCGACTGCGCAGCACTCGGGCCGCTCAGGCAGCGGGCCACGAACGGGTCCTTGCCCCGGCGATTGGCGACCGCCAGCACCTCGTTGAAATAGCCTGATTTTTCGGTGAAGCCGTAGAGCGTGGTGCCGCCCGGGCCGGGCGTGCCGGGCTGGACGATCAGTGCGCTGTAGATCGGCGCGAAGCGGCCGCTCATCTCACGCGACATTATCTGCCGTTCGAACGATAGGAAAATGCTGTTCTTGCTTGATCCCGTATGGTTGAAATCGTTGCGGGCGGCTTCGCTGTAGCCGTCCATCTCGGGATAACGCAGATAGAGGTCGAGCCGCGAGGCGATGCCGTCGCGCCGGGCCTGGTCGAAGCGGATGACATTGGCCGGCACGGCGATGACGTTGTTGCCGATCACCACCTCGTGGATTGTCTTGTTGTCGGTGTATCCGGCCATGGCGATCGAGCGGCCGAACCATTTGCCGCCAAGGCTGATCGTCACCGAAAGCATTGCCAGCGCCGCGAACACGTAGAACACCCGCTTCATCAGCTTGGAATCGACGACGGCAAGTTGCGGACCGTTGGCGGTGGCTGGCTGCTTCATCGCGATCCCCAATTTTCGGCCGCCTGTCGCAAGATGTCCCATGGCCGTCCCCTGGGACGTCCCCTCTTGGGGTGTCCTTAGGCGGCACACGTGGCGCGCACGGCTCTTGCAACGGCGCCTATCGAACACCACTGTGCGATTTTATGGTAAATGGAAGGTAAAGATGGGTCCGGTCGAACACACACTCTTTGCATTTATGGTTGGGCTGACGGCGTGCGGCCTGGCCGGATCGGCGATGGAGCTGATGTCAGGCCGCCGGCTTGCCTTCGTCGAGCCCTATGTGTCGCCGGCGCATGTGCTGCGCTCGCTCGCCGCGACGGCCTGCGC
>NZ_RZSW01000679.1:0-2734 GCF_003997375.1 Mesorhizobium sp. M5C.F.Ca.IN.020.29.1.1
GCCCAGATCGCCCATGACCGAATCGATCGCCGTCTGCTGGTCGTCGGTTTCCTCATAGGGAAACCGCGCGGAGAATTCGCCATAGAGACCTTCCGCCGGCACCAGCGAAGGAGCGGCGCGCATCTGCCGCTCTGCGGCGATGCGGATCAACTGGCCGGCCATGTCGAGCAGCCGCCGCTTCAGCCGCGCCTTGCGCGATTGCCAGGCGCCGCCACCAAGCTTGTCCAATGTCGCTTCGGCCGAATCCGAGCCATAGCGTGACAGCAGTTCGATGTTCTCAACCGGCAGAAACAGCCGGTCGTCGCCGGCATAATGGATTTCTAGGCAATCATGCGGCGCACCGACCGCCTCGATAGTGCGCAGCCCGATGAAGCGGCCAATGCCGTGGTCGGTGTGGACGACAATGTCGCCGGAGGACAACGCCGAGGCTTCGGCGATGAAGTCCGAAGCGCGTTTCTTGCGCTTCGAGCGACGGATCAGCCGGTCACCCAGAATGTCCTGCTCGGCGACGACGACCAGTTTCTCGGTCTCGAAGCCGGATTCGAGCGGCAGCACGGCAAGTGCCGCCTGCCCTGGTTCGAGCTTTTCCGCCTCGGCCAGCGTGGCCACCGGCTTGAGATTGCCGAGATGATGTTCAGCCAGGATCTGGCCGAGCCGGTCTAGCGAACCTTCTGTCCAGCCGGCGACGACGACGCGGCGGCGGGCGGCCCGCTCATCGGCAATGTGTTTTACGACGACGTCGAAGACGTTGATGGTGGGATCGGCGCGTTCCTCGACGAAGCTGCGGCCCTGCCGCGAGCCGGCATGGAAGATTTTCTTCGCGCCGGCATCGGGCGCATCGAAGGGCGTGAAGTCGACCGCTTCGCGCGGCCCAAGCGAGGCGATGAGGTTTTCGGGCGACAGATAAAGCAGGTCCGGCGGCACCGGCTTGTACGGAACGGCGTCCTTCAGCGCGCCGTCCGCCTGCTTCCTGCGCGCCTCATAGTGGTCCAGGATCAGCGTATGACGTTCTGCCAGCGCTTCATGCGCCAGATGGTCGAACACGACAGGCATGTCCGGCAGATAGTCGAACACCGTCTCCAGCCGCTCATAGAAGAACGGCAGCCAATGCTCCATGCCGGCGAAACGCCGTCCCTCGCTGACCGCCGCATAGAGCCCGTCGTCGCGCGAAGGCGCGCCAAAGGCTTCGATGTAGCTGCGGCGGAAACGGCTGATGGTCTCCGGCGTCAGCGCCACTTCGCTCATCGCCTGCAGCGCCATCGACTTGCGCTGGCCGGTGGTGCGCTGAGTGGCGGCGTCGAAGACGCGGATTGATTCCAGCGTGTCGCCGAAGAAATCGAGCCTGAGCGCTTCCGTCCAGCCAGGTGCGAACAGGTCAAGAATGCCGCCGCGCACGGCAAACTCGCCGACGCCGCGGACGGTCGGCACCCGCTCGAAGCCTGACGTCTCCAGTCGCGACACCAGTGCATTCATGTCGATCTGGTTGCCGGGTTTGGCGTGGAAGGTCTGCGCCTCGATGAGGCTTGCCGGCGGAATGCGCTGCAGCAGCGCATTGGCGGTAGTCAGGATGACGGCGCGGTGCGGTTTTTTCACCAGGGCGATCATCGCGGTGAGCGCATCCAGACGCCGTGCGGCAGCATCCGCCCCGGGCGAGACGCGGTCGTAAGGCAGACAATCCCAGGCTGGCAGTTCGAGCACCGGCAGGCCTGGCGCGGCGAATGACAGCGCCTCAACGATCGAAGGCAGGCGCTGGCCGTCGCGAGCCACGAACAGCACCGGCTTGTCGGGCGCGATCTCGTGCGCGGCCTGCACCAGCGCAAAGGCTTCGTAGCCGTCGGCGACACCGTCGACGATGAACTGGCCGGCGCGGCCTTTCGGCAGGCCAATGGTGGGGATCAAGCTCATGAAATCACGTATTCAGAATGTCATCGCCTGGCGCGACGCCAAGATCTTTTGCAGGACGGCACACTCGATATCAGCCGGAACTGGGCGCTCGCCGGTGACCACGGGCAGGAATTCGGTGTCGGGAATGTCGAGGAGCCTCTCATATTGGTCGAGTTCGTCGCCGGTCAAGGCGCCGATCTCGGCGTCTGCGAAACTGCCGAGAATGAGGTCCATTTCGCGCATGCCGCGATGCCAGGACCGAAACAGAAGCTTGCGGCGGCGGGCGTCGAGCCCCTCGCTAGATCGTCCCGTTCCCGTCATCGTCCAGTATCCTTGCCTGAAGCGGGGCATATAGCGTGGATAGAGGGCGGTGTCAGCCTTGCGCTGCGGCTGTCGCGACATAAGCTGACATCATGCGTCCTTCCCTCCTCGATCCGCTGTTTGTCCCGATCACCTCGCTTGCCGGCGTCGGGCCGAAGGTCGGCGCACTGATCGAGAAAATCGTGCCGGCCGATCTCGGCGACCGAGCGGCGCGCGCCGGCGATCTTCTGTTCGTGCTGCCCCACACGGTGATCGACCGCCGCAACCGGCCGCGCATCGCCGGTTCGGCCGAAGGCGCGATCGTCACCCTCGAAGTACGCATCGACCGCCACCAGGCGCCGCCGCGCGGCAACAGATCGGTGCCGTACCGGGTGTACGCCCATGACGACACCGGCGAGATCGCGCTGACCTTCTTCCATGCGCACGCCGCCTATCTCGAAAAGGCGATGCCCCAGGGTGAGCATGTCGTGGTCTCGGGTCGAATGGAATGGTTCAACGGCCGGCCGACCATGGTCCACCCAGACCACAT
>NZ_RZSW01000067.1:0-17709 GCF_003997375.1 Mesorhizobium sp. M5C.F.Ca.IN.020.29.1.1
GTTCGGGCTGGATGCTGGAAAAAACCACCGGTTCGCAGCGCACCAAGGGGCGTTTCTTCGACGACGGCGAAAAGCGCTCGATCTATCTCGGCTCCCTTTCTGTCAACGACGATCCTGCAAAACCCTATGGCGGCGGCCCGCAAAGCGATCAGGTCGGCTATACCTTTCGCAACAGCGCCAACGAATGGCGCATCGAGTTCCCGGCGCCCTATTACGAATCGAAGCTCGACATCCTTGAATTCAAGCGCTGAGCGCGCGATCCCTGGCTTGCGGCGGCTGCGGCAGGTGCGCCGGCAAGCCTGAGGCAGGCGATATGATTTCAAGCTACGTGCTGCGGCAGGCGGCATTCTCACGCGATAGCATCGAGGCGGTCAGGGATGCGCAGCCGGCAAGCTTGCCATATCATATCCCGGGCCTGCCCTCGAAACAGTGGTCATCCTACGATCTGGTTCTATTTCTGGACCGGCGTAAAACCTGCGTCTGTTACCGAGCGCCGATTTACCGGACGGCGCCCCGGCGATAAGCTTGCCTGTATGAGCGAAATCGACCACCGCACCATCATCGCCAGCCTTTCGGTCGAGGATCGTCGCGACCTCACCGCCAAACTGGACAGGCCCGGCATTGTCCGGCTGACCGTTCACGGCGGGCTGGTTGTCGTGCTGGGCGTGCTGATCGCCGCCCGGATTCCGTTCTGGCCCATTCTCCTGCTGCCGCAGGGGGTGCTGATCGTCTTCTTCTTCACGCTGTTGCACGAGACCATCCACGAAACGGCCTTCAGGACGGCGTGGCTCAATCGGACCATCGCCACCGTGACCGGCTTCCTGATCCTGCTGCCGCCGGCCTGGTTCCGCTATTTCCATTTCGCGCACCACCGCCACACGCATGATCCGGACAACGACCCCGAACTGATGGCGCCGAAACCGGAGACCGTAGTCCAGTACCTGCGTTATCTCTCCGGCGTCCCCTACTGGACCAGCATGGCGCGCGTGATCGTCGTCAACGCGGCCGGCCGCAACCGCGACGGCTTCGTGCCGGAAAAGGGCCGCGACAAGGTGATTTCGGAAGCACGCTTATTTCTGACCGCCTATGCGGTGCTGCTGATGATCTCACTGGCCGTGCAGTCGTCGCTGCTGCTGTGGGTTTGGATTGTGCCGGTGCTCGTCGGCCAGCCGTTCTTGCGGGCCTATTTGTTGGCCGAGCACGCGCTCTGCCCGCATGTCGCCAACATGCTCGAAAACACCCGCACCACCTTTACCACGCGGCTGGTGCGCTTCGTGGCGTGGAACATGCCGTACCACTCCGAGCACCATTCCTATCCGGCCGTTCCCTTTCACCGCCTGCCGCGTTTCCATCAGATCGTCGCCGAACACCTGCGAACAACCGAGCGAGGCTATATCCGCTTCCACAGGAAGCTTGTCGGCAACTTCGATCGTCGCACCGGCTGATCCAAACCAAGCCAAATATCGAAAACTCTCACCTTTCCTTTTGCGGCCTCCAATTGCGTCGCTTTTGAATGCGCGCGCGTCGTCCCATAACAAGCAGCCCAACAGCGCTTCCGGCAATGCTCCGAACCACTGCATCGGCCCGAAAATCGGAATCGATCTCCGGAAAAGTACGATGCAGCTGAGCCAAAGTAGTAGAGCGTCCTTTCCGATTGGACGCACGGCGCTCTACGGGAGTAGGAATTCATGGCCGATCTGATCGTCGTCTACTGGCGCGACATCCCCGCCCAGGTCATCGTCAAGAAAGGCCGGCAGAACGCCAAGCGCGAATTGCCGCTGCGTTTCACCGAGGCGATCGACATGTGTGCGATGCGCACCGGCGCCGGCGGCACCGACGACTACCTGGCCGAATGGCGCAAGGCCGACCCCGTGCCGGTCAGCGATGATCTTGAAGGCGAGGCCGAAAAAGCCCTTCAGGACATCGACGCGAAATACGACCGCGAACGGCTGGTCGCTATGGTTAAAGCGGGCGGGAAAGAAGATGTCTGAAACGACCCCGGCGATTACCCAGGCCACTCTGGTCAAGAAGGCAGCGCCGAAATCCGACTACAAGCCGGCCGACGTGTCGCCGCAGCGGCGCGTGCAGCGCTCCTTCGCGGTCAGGCTGTGGTCCGTCCGCCACTCGCGACTCCTCGAATGGTTCTACGCCAAGTTCTCCGACATGTTTTTGCTCCTCCATCCGCTGTGGAAGCGCATCGGTTACGGCCGCGTCGAAGGTCCGATCAAATTTGTCGAAAAACGCGTCAAGGGTTTTATG
This sequence comes from Mesorhizobium sp. M5C.F.Ca.IN.020.29.1.1, assembly GCF_003997375.1. Taxonomy (NCBI): domain Bacteria; kingdom Pseudomonadati; phylum Pseudomonadota; class Alphaproteobacteria; order Hyphomicrobiales; family Phyllobacteriaceae; genus Mesorhizobium; species Mesorhizobium sp. M5C.F.Ca.IN.020.29.1.1. The sequence continues at coordinate 2,260 of NZ_RZSW01000067.1, forward strand.
TTCGACTGCCGCATGTGCGGCCAGTGCATCCTTTCTTCTACCGGCATGTCGTGCCCGATGAATTGCCCCAAGCAATTGCGCAATGGCCCTTGCGGCGGTGTGCGCGCCAACGGCAATTGCGAGGTCGAGCCTGATATGCCCTGCGTCTGGGTCAAGGCCTGGGAAGGCTCGCGCAACATGAAGCATGGCGACAAGATTCTCGACGTGCAGAAGCCCGTCGACCAGTCGCTGCGTGAGACCTCGGCATGGCTGCGGGTGACGGCACAGGCTGCCGCCGCCCGCGAAGCCTCGCGCAACACCTCTAACCCTGGAGCATCGGCATGATCGGCCGCCAGCGCGACGAGAACCCGGCCGGCATCCACCTGCCACTCGATCCCCTGCCCGGCCACACCTCGCGCGGCCGGCTGGAGCGCGTTCTGAGGCGCGGCGAGTTCGCGGTGACCACCGAACTCAACCCGCCCGACAGCGCCGATCCGGAGGACGTCTACAACCGTGCGAAAATCTTCGACGGCTGGGTCGACGCCATCAACGCCGTCGACGCGTCGGGCGCCAACTGCCACATGTCGTCGGTTGGCATCTGTGCGCTGCTGACCCGCATGGGCTATGCCCCGATCATGCAGATCGCCTGCCGCGACAGGAATCGCATCGCCATCCAGGGCGACGTGCTGGGCGGGGCGGCGATGGGCGTCGCCAACATGCTGTGCCTGACCGGCGACGGCGTGCAGGCCGGCGACCAGCCGGGCGCCAAGCCGGTGTTCGATCTCGACTGTATGTCGCTCCTGGAAACCTGCCGCATCATGCGCGACAACGGCAAGTTCCTGTCCGGCCGCAAGCTGACGACGCCGCCGCAGCTTTTCCTCGGCGCGGCGATCAACCCTTTCGCGCCGCCGATCGATTTCCGCCCCTACCGGCTGGGCAAGAAGATCGCCGCCGGCGCGCAATTCGTGCAGAGCCAGTACTGCTTCGACGTGCCGATGTTCCGCAACTACATGCAGCAGGTCCGCGATCTCGGTTTCACGGAAAAATGCTTCATCCTGTGTGGCGTCGGGCCGCTGGCCTCGGCCAAGACGGCCAAATGGATCCGCTCCAACGTGCCGGGCATTCATATCCCCGATTCGATCGTCAAGCGGCTGGAAGGCGCCCACGACCAGAAGAAGGAAGGCAAGCAGCTCTGCATCGACATCATCAACGAGGTGAAGGAAATTCCCGGCGTCTCCGGCGTCCATGTGATGGCCTATCGTCAGGAGGAATACGTGGCCGAGATCGTCGATGAATCGGGCGTGCTGAAGGGCCGCCAGCCTTGGAAACGCGAAATCCGCCGCGACGACCAGCTCGTCGCCGACAGGCTCGACCACATATTGCACGACGAGATCACCGAAACCCAAGTGGATATGGTCAAGACCGCGCATTGATGACGCGGGCGGTCACCATTCGCTTGATCGAAATCAGAAACGATATAAAGAAGTCTTTATATCACGAGGGAGAGACTTCATGACCCGGACGATCGTCGCCTCGGCGACACGAGAAATCATCATCGGCTTCGACCAGCCCTTCTGCGTGATCGGCGAACGCATCAATCCGACCGGGCGCAAGAAGCTCGCCGCTGAAATGATCGCGGGTAATTTCGACACCGTCATTAGGGATGCGCTGGAACAGGCCGCCTGCGGCGCGACCATGCTCGACGTCAATGCCGGCGTTACCGCCGTCGACCCCAACGCAACCGAACCAGCGCTGCTGGTGCAGACGCTGGAGATCGTGCAGGGCCTGGTCGACCTGCCGCTGTCGATCGACAGTTCGGTGACCGCGGCCATCGAGGCGGCGCTCAAGGTCGCCAAGGGCAGGCCGCTGGTCAATTCCGTCACCGGCGAGGAAGAGAAGCTCGAAGCCATCCTGCCGCTGGTCAAGAAATACAACGTTCCGGTGGTTGCCATCTCCAACGACGAGACAGGCATTTCGATGGATCCGGACGTGCGCTTCGCCGTCGCCAAGAAGATCGTCGAGCGCTGCGCCGATTTCGGCATTCCGGCGCATGACGTGGTCGTCGATCCCCTGGTCATGCCGATCGGCGCGCTGGGCGATGCCGGCCGCCAGGTCTTTGCCCTCCTGCGCCGGCTGCGTGAAGAGCTCAAGGTCAACACCACCTGCGGCCTGTCCAACATCTCGTTCGGCCTGCCGCACCGCCACGGCATCAACGCCGCCTTCATCCCGATGGTGATCGGCGCCGGCATGACCTCGGCGATCATGAACCCGGTGCGGCCGCAGGAGATGGAAGCTGTGCGCGGCGCCAATGTGCTGAACGGCACCGACGAGAACTGCACCAACTGGATCAGGACATACAAGGACTACAAGCCGGCCGAAGGCGGCCAGGCGATCGCGGCGCCCACGCAAGTCAATACGCCGGGTGAAGGCAATGGCAATGGCGGCCGCCGGCGCGGCGGCCGTGAAGCCCGTATGGCCCGGGGATAAGCGCGCAATCGTGAACTCTCCTGCCAACATCACCGATCCGCTCGTGCTGTTCATGCCGTCCGGCAAGCGCGGGCGGTTTCCGGTCGGCACGCCGGTGCTCGATGCCGCACGCCAGCTCGGCGTCTATGTCGAGAGCGTGTGCGGCGGACGCGCCACTTGCGGGCGCTGCCAGGTCGAGGTGCAGGAAGGCAATTTCGCCAAACATAAGATCGTCTCTTCCAACGACCACATCTCGCCCAAGGGTGCCAAGGAGGAGCGCTACGAACGCGTGCGCGGCCTTCCCGAACGACGCCGCCTGTCCTGCTCGGCGCAGATCCTCGGCGATCTCGTCGTCGACGTGCCGCAGGACACGGTCATCAACGCGCAGACCATCCGCAAGGACGCCGACACCAGGGTCATCGCCCGCGATTCGGCAATCCACATGTGCTATGTCGAGATCGAAGAGCCCGACATGCACAAGCCGCTAGGCGATCTCGATCGCCTGAAGATCGCGCTGATGAAGGACTGGGGACTCAAGAGCCTCGATTTCGACGTCCATCTGCTGCCGCAGGTGCAAGGCATCTTGCGCAAAGGCAACTGGACCGCGACCGCCGCCATCCACAAGGATGCCGAAAGTGAGACCGCGCGGGTCATCTCTTTGTGGCCCGGCCTCAAGAACGAGGCCTACGGGCTTGCCTGCGATATCGGCTCGACCACCATCGCCATGCATCTGGTCTCGCTTCTGTCGGGCCGCGTCGCCGCCTCCTCGGGCACGTCGAACCCGCAGATCCGCTTCGGCGAGGATCTGATGAGCCGCGTTTCCTATGTGATGATGAACCCGGACGGTCGCGAAGGCATGACGGTCGCGGTGCGCGAGGCGATCTCTGGTCTCGTCGATAAGGTTTGTGCGGAAGGCAACGTCCAGCGCAACGACATCCTGGATTCCGTCTTCGTCGGCAATCCGATCATGCACCATCTGTTCCTCGGCATCGACCCGACCGAGCTCGGCGGCGCGCCCTTCGCGCTGGCCGTTTCGGGCGCCGTGCACATCAAGGCGTCGGATATCGGCCTGAAGCTCAACCAGGGCGCCAGGCTCTACATGTTACCTTGCATCGCCGGCCATGTCGGCGCCGACGCGGCTGCGGTGACGCTGTCGGAAGGCCCGCACCGCCAGGACGAGATGATGCTGATCGTCGATGTCGGCACCAATGCCGAGATCGTGCTCGGCAATCGCCAGCGGGTCGTGGCGGCCTCCTCGCCCACCGGTCCGGCCTTTGAGGGCGCGGAAATCTCCGGCGGCCAGCGCGCCGCGCCCGGCGCCATCGAGCGCGTGCGCATCGATCCCGATACGCTAGAGCCGAAATACCGCGTCATCGGCTCGGAATTGTGGTCCGACGAGCCCGGCTTCCTCGACAGCGTCCAGGCAACCGGCGTCACTGGTATCTGCGGCTCCGGCATCATCGAGGTGGTGGCCGAAATGTATCTGGCCGGCATCATCTCCGAGGACGGCGTCGTCGATGGCGGGCTCTCCGCCCGCTCGCCGCGGGTCACCGCGAATGGCCGCACCTTCTCCTACGTGCTGAAGGAGGGCGAGCCCAGGATCACCATCACCCAGACCGACGTGCGCGCCATCCAACTCGCCAAGGCCGCGCTTTATGCCGGCATCAAGCTGTTGATGGAAAAGCAGCACACCGATCATGTCGACCGCATCCACTTCGCCGGCGCCTTCGGCTCCTTCATCGATCCGAAATACGCCATGGTGCTGGGACTGATCCCCGACTGCGATCTCGACAAGGTCTCGGCCGTCGGCAATGCCGCCGGTGCCGGCGCGCGCATGGCGCTTTTGAACCGCGGCTATCGCCGCGAGATCGAGGAAACGGTGAGCCGGATCGAGAAGATCGAGACTGCGCTGGAGCCGAAATTCCAGGAGCACTTCGTCTACGCCATGGCGCTGCCGAACAAGGTCGACCCGTTCCCGAAACTTTCGGCGGCGGTGAAACTGCCACCGCGCAAGACGGTCAGCGAAGACGGCATTGCCGGCGACGCCGCCCCCCGGCGGCGTTCACGCGAAGGCCACGCGGCCCGGCGCGGCCGGGGGTAATATCCCGCCGGCGAAAGCAGCACTTCGCCCTCATTCTCGTTTGCATGCAAATGTTTCCGGATCAGCCCAAACTGAAACAAGGCGCTGTTTTCGTGAAATCCACCAGATACATGCGCGGCGCATTTAACCGGCATCGAACGGCAGGCAGGAAATAACTTCCAGCCGCCGCAGCACTCCAAGGGAGATGAAGATGTCGATGTTCGAAAGCCTCGGCCGCTTTGGTACGGCCATCAAGCATGCGCACAACAGGAACAAGTCCGTCCGGGCCCTGAACAGCCTACCGCCCGAAATTCAGAGGGACATCGGCTGGCCAGTGTCGCCGCGCGAAGACCCGCAGGTCACCTTCTCGGCCCTGCTTCTGGGTTCGGCGCGCTGATGACGTTCGCCGACAAATGCAAGCTGCTGGCCAAGCGCCGGAGCCGTCATACGGCTCCGGCGGCAAGCGACCCTCGGTTGCGCGCCGCACTGCTGCACCGGCGCTGAGCATTGCAGCGAGCCATGACCAGCTGCTGGCCTTGATTGCCAGCCAGATCACACCGCCGTGCTGTCTCAGCGCAAATCTTGACATTCTGGGCGAAGGGACGATCTTCGATAGCGGGGGTTCTCTTAGTCGGCTCAACCGAAGTCCGTGTGTCCGCATGCCTAGCCTCAAAAGCCACGTCGTTTCCTTTGTCCTCAGGTATAGCCGCAAGAAAGCCTTTTCCAGTCCGGAAAACCTGCAGCGCTGGATTGCCTATGCGCGCAAGACGGAGAACCATCAGCCGCCTGCCTTGCTCCGATCACGTTTCGACATCACGACGCGCAGCGTGGACGGCTTTCCCGTCTATGAAATCGCGCCAAAGGCTGGCGAGCGGAAGCGTATCCTCTACTTGCATGGCGGCGCCTACGTCTTTGAAATCACGCCGTATCATTGGCGGTTGATCGGCGATATGGCCCGTCGGTTGGGCTTCGGCATCACCGTGCCGATCTACCCGATTGCTCCCGAACACGATTTCCACTCCATGTTCGGCATGGTCGGCAAGGTCTACCGGCAGATGCTCGATGAGACGGAAGCGCAGGACATCGTCTTTATGGGCGATTCCGCCGGCGGCAACATGGCCGTGGTGCTGACCATGATGGCAGCGGAAGACGCCCTGCCCTTGCCGTCACGCCATGTGTTGATCTCGCCCGGCCTCGACGTGTCGCTCGCCAACCCGGAAGTGTTCGAGGCGGAACGCTACGATCCGTGGCTGGGAATTCCGGGCGGGCTAGAGGCGGTCCGGCTCTACAGTGCCGGCATAAATCCCAGCGACTGGCGCATCAGCCCGCTTTACGGTGACCTCTCGGTGTTGCCGAAAACGCTGCTTCTGACCGGTTCGCGCGACATGCTGACGCCCGACAACCTGATCTTCGCGCAAAAGGCCCGTGCCGCCGGTGTCGAAATTGAGGTTGTTCTCGAGCAAGGCATGTTCCATGCATGGCCGCTCATCGACATGCCCGAGGCGCGGCGTGCGCGCGATAGCATCGTGGCGTTTTTGACCAGCGAAACCGAGAGCTATCACGCCAAAGCCGACAAATTGTCACTGCAAAAGACAGATCGCGGCGTCACCGCTCACAACCTGGCTACGCCGTTGAGGTCCTGAATCAAAATTTCCCGGTTTCCCTGAACACTTCGAAGGTCGCACGGATGTGGTCGGCGACCGCCTTCACCGGCGCGCTGGCGTCCGGCGCCACGACCATGGCCAGATTGTAGGTGCCGATATCGGGCATGCCGTCCTTCGGGCAAAGCTCGACCATGTCGCTGCCGAGGAACGATTTCGGCAGCGGCGCTACCGCGAGGTCGGACATGATTGCAGCGCGCTGGCCGGCCGTATGCGCGCTCATATAGGCCACGCGATAGTTGCGGCCTTCGCGGCCGAGCGCTTCGAGCGCCCCGGCCCGCCAGGCACAGCCCTCTTCCCACAATGACACCGGCAGCGGTTCGCGCAGATGCGCGCAGCCGCCCTTGGCGCCGGCCCAGACGATCGGTTCTGTGAGCAGCACTTCGGCGCCGAGCGCGCTGGTCTTATAGGAATTGGTGAGCAGCGTGATGTCGAGCGCCCGGTCGTCCATGCGCCGGCGCAGATTGCTACTCTGGTCGATGGTGACATCGACTGCGATAGAGGGATGCGACTGCGCAAAACGCTTCAAGACATGTGGCAGCACGCGCTCGCCATAATCGTCCGGCGAGCCGAGCCGCACCACCCCGACAATGTCGGGGATGATGAATTTCGACACCACCTCGCGGTTGATAGACAGCAGCCGGCGGGCGTAGCCGAGCAGCATCTCGCCATCCGTGGTCAGCGTCACCGAGCGCGCGTCGCGCGCAAACACGGAGCGGCCGAGAATGTCCTCAAGTTTCTTGATCTGCATGGAGACGGCCGACGGCGTGCGGAAGACGGCATTGGCCGCGGTTGTGAAACTGCCGGTCTCGGCGATTGCCACGAAGGTGCGCAAGACGTCGAGATCAAGCAGCGGCAACGGATGATTGAGTGGGGCGTTCATGGGAAGCAGCCTTCAATTTTTCTGATGCAAACTATCATTCCATTTCGTTTGATTGAACATCACTTTGGTGGGATAGTCAACTCCATCGAAGGCAGGTGTATCGAAAGCGGCCTTGAACGCCCACGACATCGATCTGCAATCGACACGAAATGAAGCTGAACAAACCGGTGTAGCGCTTCGTATGCCGAGCAATCGGCAAGCTCCCGACCCAATGCAAAAGGAGAATGAAAATGTCCATCCTGTCATCCATCGGCCGCATCGCGACCGAATTCAGCGCGGCTCGCGCCCGCTACCAGACTGAACGCGCCATCCGCTCACTGCCGATCGAACTGCAGAAGGATATCGGCTGGCCTGAAGCCGCCGACACCAAGACCGGCACTCGCTATGGGGTTGGATCCTGGGCTGGCGGAGCAAAATAGATCGTGTGTATTCAAAGCTGACGGCCTGTCGCGCAGATCATGCCCGGCAGGCCTTTTTGTTTGCAGTCAAATGTTTTTTGCAGCCATGTCGCCGCTGCATGGCGCATATGAGCGGGCTGCATAGCAGCTCACATTTCGAACTAACGCCTTGTAAATGATCATAAATATTGGGCGGAATGCCCAAAGTTGTCGCATTCCGTGTCGCTTTTCATATCAAGTGCTTCGCTTTTGCGATTTAGTTTCCCCTCACGTAAGCCTATATCAGCGCCAGCCAACGAGCTGCCCCACTCCATCAAGCGAAGGCGACCCGTCTGAGCAACCGAATGGAGATGATGATGAAGCTTTTTGCCCGCCTTTTTTCTCGCCGAGAAATGAACCTGACGACCGCGCTCGAGCGCCAGCGCCTTGCCAACACCATGCCCGGCCAGACCGGCGCCGTGGCCGCCGCACGCCTCGGCTTCGTCGCCTGATCTGACAAGCTCGCAAGCGGCGCTATCGGCTGCTGCTTCGAAGTTGATCACAGCGCCGCTTCGGTTCTGCCGAGGCGGCGCGTTTTGTATGTGCCGACCACATGCCGCATATTTGCTCAAACCGGCGGCATGTTGGGACCGTCGACGCATAGCGATTGCCCATTTGCGACCTATGTCGCAAATAAAGTCTGTCTTTCGCCGCCTAGCCAATTGACAGGAAAGGTTTTTCCTGATGTCGCTATGCTGATCGCGACATCCTGTTCGCGCCATTGCAGCGTGAGGGTTACCCTGTGAACGTCGTAAATCATCCGATCAGGCGATCGTTTGTATTCTTCCTGGTCCCCGATTTCACCATGATCGCCTTTGCAACGGCGCTCGATCCGTTGCGCTCGGCCAACCGGATGCTCGGCTACGAGGCCTATCGTTGGCGGCTCGCCAGCATCGACGGCAAGCCGGTGCGCGCCTCGAACGGCGTCGAATGCGCCGTCAACACTTCGCTGGAGGACGAACGCAAGAAGATGTCCGGCCCCGAACGGCCGAACATGGCGGTCGTTTGCAGCGGCATCAATGTCGAGCGCTACCAGAACAGATCGGCCTTCGCCTGGCTGCGCGAGGAATACAACCGCGGCGTCGCCATCGGCGGCTTGTGTACTGGCGCACATATACTGGCCGCCGCCGGCCTGTTGTCCAACAAGCGCTGCGCCATTCATTGGGAGAACCTGCCGGGTTTTTCCGAGGCGTTCCCGAAGGCCAATGTCTTTGCCGACCTCTTCGAGATTGACCAGAACATCTACACCTGCGCCGGCGGCACCGCGGCGCTCGACATGATGCTGAAGCTGATCGGCGACGATTTCGACGACAACCTCGTCAACCGGGTCTGCGAGCAGGTTTTGACTGACCGCGTACGCAGCCCGACCGATCGCCAGCGCCTGCCGCTGCGTGCGCGCCTTGGCGTGCAGAATTCCAAAGTGCTGACCATCATCGAATTGATGGAAGCAAACCTGTCCGAGCCGCTGTCGCTGATCGAGATTGCCGATCATGTCGACTTGTCGCGCCGCCAGATAGAGCGCCTGTTCCGCACCGAAATGGGACGATCCCCTGCCCGCTACTATCTGGAAATCCGCCTCGACCGGGCCCGGCACTTGCTGATCCAATCATCGATGCCGGTGGTCGAAGTGGCGGTCGCTTGCGGGTTCGTCTCCGCCTCGCATTTCTCCAAATGCTACCGCGAGCTCTATGCGCGCTCGCCGCAGCAGGAGCGCGTCGATCGCAAGCAGTTGCTGGTCGCGTAAAAAGGCAACACCTGGATGGTGTAGACGCCATTGCCTCCCGGAGTGGAGTGTTCGCCAAGTCTAGAACGTCCAGTGCTCTAGCGGCTGTCGAACATCCAGCTTCGGTCGCGCCACATTTTCTCGCCGACCTGACAGTCGGTGGCCGGCTTGCCTTGCGCCAGTATCACCGGCGGATGCGCCGCTTCGTCCGCCACCCATTGCGGTGAGGCAGGCCCGGCAAGCTCGAGCACCAGCTTGCGGCGGATCGCTTCGGGAAACTGCGTCCACTCATTGACCGGGATCATGAACGCGCCGGGCCCACCGATGACGCAGTCGGTGTAGTAGCGGTCGAGATAGTTCACGTCGTAGACACTGCTGAAGCCGCTCCGAGTCATCAGCGGCAGGCCGTTGATGGTGATGCCTTGCTTCACCAGCTCGTCACGGATGATGTCGACGGGAGCACCTTGATTGTTGGGGCCATCGCCTGAAATGTCGATGACGCGCTTGACGCCCTGAAAGCCGCTTTCGGCGAAGAGATCGCTGCCGAATTGCAAGGCACCGGAAATCGAGGTGCGCCGTGCGCTGTTGGGCGCATGGGCGGCGAGCTGTTCGACCACCCGCTCGGCGTCGGCACGATTGGCGATCACCGTCCACGGCACGATGACGTGCTGCCAGGTCGTGCCGGCCCATTCGACATAGGTGACGGCAATCTTGCCATAGGCGCCATCGGCTATCGCCTGCAGTACCGTGTCGTGCGTCAGCGCCGCGACATAACCGCGACGCTGAATTTCGAGCTCCGCCGGTGACATCGACAGCGAAACGTCAACCGCCAGCACCAGTTCGATATCGACGGGTTCGGCGGCGCGGGATTCCGGCGCCAGCCCCAGCATCAGCGCCAGTGCAGCGGCGCCTGAAAGGAGATGTCTTGCGTGGGGAAAAGCAGACATTGCAGCAAGGTAAGCGATAATCGTCGCGCCACAAAGCGAAAAGCCCAGCGCCGGGCTAATGCATGTCGCCAAAAGTGTGCAGCGGTGTGGGGTAAAGACATGCATACAAACAATAATTTAAAGCGCGTCGCATGACTCCCCCTCAGATGCGACGCGCTTTAAGGCTTTGCGTTCACATTTTTGCGAGTCCGCCCCTCACCATCTATTGTGGGAGGCTCAGCTGCGTGGATTGAGGTTCTCCGGGTCGTAGAGCGGCCTGTAGCCGACGGCGGCCACTTCGACCGGGTATGTCTCGCCGAAATATTCGACGTTCAGCTTGCGGCCTTCCTGGCAATACGCCCAGGGCAGATAGGCGAGCGCGATGTTCTTGCCGATGGTCGGGCCATAGGCGATCGAGGTCGTGAACGATCGGCGGCCGAGTTCGTCGACCAGCGTCTCACCCGTTTGCGGGTCCATCACCGGCATCGTGCCGACCGGATAACGGGCTACGCCCCTGGAATCGACATTGTCCGTCATGACAAGCGTGCAAAGCATGGCCGGCTGATGCGCGCGGGCGCGATACTCCAGATGCTTTGCCTTGCCGCTGAAATCAGCCTCCTTGACCTTCGGACGGGCAAGATCGGCCTCCAGCAGATTGTACTCGGTCAAAAGATCCGCGTTCTGCAGGCGCAGGCTCTTCTCCATGCGGCGGCTGTTGGCGTAGGTCTCGACGCCAAAAGCCATCACGCCGGTCAAACGCAACGCGTCCCATACGGCCAGCCCGTCTTCATATCGCATGTGCAGTTCCCAGCCCTGCTCACCGACATAGGAGATGCGGAAAGCGGTCACGTCCTTGCCGCCGATCTTGACGGGCTTGATCGCTGCAAAGGCAAAGTTCTCCGGCGTCAGCCCGTCCGGGTCCTCGACGACCTTCTGCAAGGTTGAGCGCGCGTTCGGACCCCAGATGCCGACGGTCACGTAGTTCTCGGTCACATCGGTGATGGTGACGTCGAACCCTTTGTCTTCTGCCGTCCGCTGCATGTAGTGGAAGTCCCGCGGGCCGGCATCGGCACCGTCGATGACGCGGCACCGGTCGGCCATGCGGATGACGGTCAGGTCGGCGCGCACCATGCCTTCATCGTCGAGGAAATGCGTGTAGATGCCTTTGCCGATATTGCCGTCGCCGCCGATCTTGGCCGCGCACAGCCATTCCATCAGCGCGACATGATCCGGCCCTGCCACGTCGTACATCGCGAAATGCGATAGATTTACGATGCCGCAATCCTCGCTCATGGCGAGATGCTCGGCATTGGAGACGCGCCAGAAATGGCGGTTGTCCCACTCGTTTTCGCGCACCGGCACCCGGTTCCCGTATTTCTCGAGCAGGTGCTCGTTGGCGGCATAGCCATGGGCGCGCTCCCAGCCGCCGAGCTCCATGAAATAGCCGCCGAGTTCCTTCTCGCGCTCCCAGAAAGGCGAGCGGCGCACGTTGCGAGCCTTGGAGAAGGGCTCGCGCGGATGGACGGCGGGATTGTAGACCTTCATCGCCGTTTCGGTGCAGCGGTCCCAGATGAACTGCTCTTGCGTCTGGTGCGGATAGAAGCGCGAATAGTCGATGGCGTGGTGGTCGATCGACGTCCGGCCGTCCGTCATCCAGTCGGCGATAAGCTTGCCCATGCCGGGGCCGTCCTTGACCCATATTGCGACGGCATACCAGAGGCCCCGCACCTTCTGGCTCTCGCCCATAGAGGGGCCGCCGTCTGACGTCACCTGCAGAAGCCCGTTGAAGGAATGGCTCTCATTATAACCCAGTTCGCCCAGGATCGGCGTCAGTTCCATGGCGCGCTCGAGCGGTGCCAGGATCTGTTCCATGTCGAGGTCGCGTTGCGAGGGCGAAAGACGGGCCTGGTGTTTCTCCAGAAGGTCGCGCGGATGGCAAAGGCGCGGATTGGTCTCCTCGTAATAGCCCCATTCGATCTGCCCGCCTTCGGCGGTCTTGGGGTCGCCGGTGTCGCGCATATAGGCCGAGTTGCCCTGGTCGCGCAGCAGCGGCCAGCCGATCTCCTTGCCGGTGCCGGCGAATTCGGTGTAGGGCCCGAAGAAGGTAAGCGGATGGTCGATCGGCATCACCGGCAGGTCCTCGCCCACCATTTCCGCGATCAACCGGCCCCAAATACCCGCGCACACAATCACGTAGTCGGCCTCGATTGTGCCACGGTCGGTCACCACGCCCTTGATACGCCCGTTCTCGACGACGAGCGACTTGGCCGGCGTGTTAGCGAAGGATTTTAGCTTGCCGGAGGCTTCCGCATGATCGACCAGCTTGCCGGCGACCGTTTGCGAGCGCGGGATGACGAGACCGGCATCGGGATCCCACAGGCCGCCCTGCACCTTCTCTTCTTCGATCAGCGGGAATTTCTGCTTGATCTCGGCCGGATCGATCAGGCGGGCACGCGTGCCGAAGGCCTTTGCCGAGGCGATCTTGCGCTTGATCTCCTCCATGCGATCGTCGTCGCCGACGCGAGCGACCTCAAGGCCGCCGATGCGGGCGTAATGGCCCATCTTCTCGTAGAAATCGATGGAATAGAGCGTCGTCCAGCAGGACAGGAAGTCATGGCTGGTCGTGTAGCAGAAGTCGGAGGCGTGCGCCGTCGAGCCGATGTCGGTCGGGATGCCTGATTTGTCGATGCCGACGATGTCGTCCCATCCGCGCTCGATCAGGTGATGGGCGACCGATGCGCCGACAATGCCGCCCAGCCCGACGATGACGACCTTCGCCTTTTCCGGAAACCCTGCCATGCCCGCGACTCCAAAAGTGCTGTTGCGGGCGCCGGCGCCCGCTGACCGGCGCACAATATGCAGACGACGGCCATCGCGCTACCGCCTGTTTGCGACACGCCACAGGTGCGGCGCGACCCCGGCGCATGCCCCCGAAAAATCGGAATCGATTTTCGCCTGGATCATGCGCGGAAAAATTCCACAGCGTCCTTTACGCGCCCAAAAGGACGCGGAGCACTGCAGTTGAGATCAGCTGCTTCAAGGGAAAATGATGCGCACCAGGCTGGAGACGGACCTCATGGTTCATCTCCCGAAACGACGTGCAACACTGGGGCGCGACGCCGTTCGATGCTCGCCCACAGCGCCATGAAGGGGCCGGCGAGCAGCAGGAACGGCGGGATCAGATAGGGAAAGTAGATGCGGGTGTCGTGGATGGGGAAGACGGTGAACTTGGCCAGCGCGCCGAGCACCAGCGCCGCAAACAGGATACCGGCACGGCGGTCGAGCTTGAAGCCGGCGCGGCTGGTCGCATACCACCCCGCCAGCGCCAGCACCGAGACGCCGACCCAGCTGTTCAGGCTGACGGCGCGGACCAGGGAGGCGGCAAGAGCCCGGAGATAGACGACAGCCGAGAAGGGTGGATCGAAACCGTCCATGTTGTAGTGCTGCTCGACGCTAGAGAACCACAGATGCGGCCACCAGCCGGGATGCTGCGCCCAATGCGGGATGGCGAAATAGGCGACCAGGGAGGCGGCAAATCCGGTCAGAGCGCCCCACCCCTTCTGCCGGAAGGCGACCAGCAATGCGGCGAAGATCGCAAGAAAGACGATGTTGTCGGGCCGCGCCATGAAAGCGAGGAAAAGCAGGATCGCGGTGGCCACTTCGCGACGGCGCACATACGCAAAAAGCCCGCCGAGGAACAGCGCGGAGCATAGCAGATCAGGTGTATTTGCCCGCGCCGCGTCACCGAATTCGGCCATGATCAGCACCGCGCCGGCGACCGGCGCCAGCGCTAGGGCGCCTTCGGACCGCAGCCAGAGCAGCGCGATCGCACCGAACAGCAGCACCGACAATACTGAGATCACACGCATCGCCTCAACCGGCGACATCACAGAACTCATCGTCGAAAGGATCTCGGCGTAAAGGAACTTGATCCGGTACATGCCGAGCAGCGAATGGAAGTCGGTGGCATTCCCGGCCATATGACTGCGGAAGCCGCCGCTGTCGTCCGTCAGTGTCTTGTACTCGCCCGCCGAGACGCCGTCCCTAACCGTGCCATAAGCATAGTCGTGCAGCGCCTGCACATCGGGATAGCTGCCCTCCTCGGCGATCGCGAGGTAGGGCAGCATGTCCCAATTGGCGTCGGGGATGAACCATGTCGTCACGGCGATCAACACGATGTAAAGCGCGAAGGCCGCCGCGCCGACCGGTGCGGCAAGACGCGCATAGGTGCCCTCGCCCCATGCCAGACCGGCCTCGGTGACCCGGTCGAGCAGGTTTGTCGAAACGGGAGATTTGGTCAGCATGGTTTCGCTCGGCGGACCTGGCTAGCGGACCTGGCTTTTGACGAAATCCTTCACGATCGACACGATGCCGCGCGACAACAGGCTGTCGAGCGCCTCGACAAAGCGGTCGACATGTTCGCGTTGGCAGATCAACGGCGGTTCGAGACGGATGACATTGCGGTTGTATTCGGTGAAGGCGACGAGCACGTCGTAGTCGCGCAGCAACAGCGCTCCGACGAAGCCGGACAAGGATCCCTTCAGCTTCTCGTCGAGCACGCTGACCACCGGCCGCAGCACCATCGGCAGGGTCTGCGAAAAATCGTGGAATTCCAGCCCGACCATCAGGCCCTTGCCGCGGACCTCCTTGATGATCTTCGGGTATTTTTCCCTCAACGCCTGAAGGCGTTGCAGCAGGTAGTCGCCGGTCACAGCGGCGTTGTCGATGAGCCCCTCGTCGTAAAGCACGTTGAGCGCCTCGATCGAGGTGACGCAGGCCTCACCCATGCCGCCGAAGGTAGCCATGGCGTGGATCATCGCCGTCTTCGGCGTGCCATAGGCCTTCATGTAGACCTCGCGCCTGGCAATCATCGCGCCGACCGCCGCCTTGCCGCCGCCGAGCGATTTTGCCAGCGCCGTCACATCAGGAACGACGCCGTAATGCTCGAAGGCATAGAAACGGCCGGAGCGGCCATAGCCGCACTGCACTTCATCGGCGACCCACAGCACACCGTACTGGTCGCATAGCGCACGCAGCTTCTGCCAGTATTCGGCAGGCGCCTGGATGATGCCGCCACCACCCTGGATGGTTTCCAGCACGATGACGCCGATCTCCGGGTCCGAGCGGAAGGTGCGCTCGACCGCTTCGATGTCGGCGAAAGGGATGCGCACGACATTGTCGGCCACCTTGAAGTCGGCGCGGTAAAGCGAGCCGTCGGTGATCGCCAGCACACCCTTGGTCTTGCCGTGGAAGGAATTCTCGGCATAGACGACCTTTGGCCGCTTCGGGCCGGCG
>NZ_RZSW01000680.1:0-2732 GCF_003997375.1 Mesorhizobium sp. M5C.F.Ca.IN.020.29.1.1
GCCCAGGTGACCGGGCCACACCAGTCATCGCCGGTTGGCGAGCTCGAGCAGCACGTCGCCGTGGCAGGCCTCTGGCGCGCACCAGCACACGAGATCCTGACCACGCAATTCGTCCAGCGTTTCGAGCAGTTCGGGCTGTGATGCAATCCACGCCCGATACTTCGCGATAACCTCGGCGCGCGAGCCATCGGGACCGATGACGAAGGGGTTTCCCCATTTGCTCGGCCGCCCGATATAGACGTGCCCGGGCGCTGCCGCTTTGCCCACGCTCCGGGCGTTGAGAACTCTGCACATCTCGGTGCTCCTTTCTGCATGAGGGGTGGCCCCGCCTCGCGGCGGGGCCACCCGATCCGGGCTCAGAACGGGATGTCGTCCGTCTCCTCGGTCTGATTGCCGGCGCTGTCGCGCTTGGGCCAGGCGAGGAAGTCGACGGCGTCGGCGATGATCTCGGAGCTATAGCGCTCGATGTCGTCGTTGTCCGTCCACCTTGTGTAGTGGATGCGCCCGCGCACCGCGACTTTCATGCCCTTGACGCAGTGCTTCTGCACCGTCTCGGCGAGGCCGTTGAAGCACTTGATGCGGTGCCATTCAGTGTCCTGCTCGGCGTAGCCGTTTTCGCCCTTGACCACCTTGCCGTCAGCCCGCTTCGGGCGGGAGGTCGCCAGCCGGAAGTCGGTGATCTTGGTGCCGCCGCGGGTGTTCACCATTTCGGGGTCATTGCCGATGTTGCCGGCGAGAAAAACGATGTTGGTCATTTCCTGTCTCCATCTTGCTCGTCCGGGGGACCGTCCCTCCGAACGAGACCCGGCCAAGGACAGCGGGAGACGCCTGCAACCGGAGCGGAACGCGACGGCTCGCCCCCAAGGCAAGGAGTGGTGCGGGCAGGCGCGAAGCGCCAACTCGGTCCGCCGCCGCGCGGGGTTGCGTGCGGAAACCGAATGGACTTAGGGGCTCAATTCGTTTCGGAGGGATAGGCCCACCGGCAGCTCAGATGGGGCGGGACTAACACAGCCGTTTCCACTGCCGGCATTCGCGTCATTCCGGGAATCCTGACCCGCGAGACGCGGCCGATCGCTGAAACCCGGTGACCCCTGCCCCCGGCGGGCTGACATCAAGATGAGGCCTTGGGTGCCGGCGCCGCCGAGCAGCGTCACATGCTCCGCGACATTGGGCTCGGCAACGTCCCCGCGAGGGGATGTGGCCCTGCCTTCATGGGCTGATGAGTTCACCGTGCGCGAAATCACGGACATCATGGCGGTGGACGGCGCCGAGGTCGGAACTGGCCACCAGCCCGATCGCACGACGCCGCCGTCGCTCGCTGGTCTCGTCGGGCCAGCCCCAGACCACCTTACGGCGACCTTTCCTGCCTGATCGCGGATCGATGCTGCTGCGATGTGGCGGGCTGCACCCAGCCGTCGAAGCGATAGAGGTTGCCGGCATGGATCGAGCATCCTGATAGCTGACCGCGGAGACGAAACCGCGTTCCTGGCACAGCGTCGGGAAGACGAAGGCGCGCCACATGCGCAACATTACGCGAGACCGATCAGGCCGCGCCGCGCAGAGCCGCGACAGCTCGATGGCTTCGTGGCGGCTGCACACCCGCTCCGAGCGAGAGGGCGCGCAGGCGGATCGGGGAAGGTGCGTCACCTTCCCCGCCGATGATGGATGCGTGAAACATCAGGCGGCCTCGCGTTCTTCCGAGGCCGCCGGCTGAAGGCCGTGCAGGAAGGCGACGGCGCGCTGCGCGTGAGCAGCGGCCGAGAAGATCGCGCGCTTGTCGTCTGCGAGCACCTTGAGCCAGGAGTCGAGATAGCTCGCATGATCGGCCCGGGGCTCGAGCTCCGGTGCAATGCCGAGATCGGCGCAGAGGAAGCAGCTCCCGAGCTCGGCGATCAGTTCTTCGCGTGCCCGCTCGCTGCGATCCCTGGCATAGCGGCTGAGGTCGCGGTTCACCCGATGCGGCGCCGAAGTCCAATGCGTGGCTTCATGACTCAGGGTCGCCACATATGCCGCGGCGTCGCGGAACGTCTGGAACGGCGGCATCTGAATGTGGTCGGTTGCCGGCGAGAAGTAGGCGCGATCGCCGCCATGCCGGATCATCGCGCCGGTATTGGCGAAGAAGCGATCGGCATGTTCGATGCGCACAATCGGATCGCGCACAGGTTCCGCCTTGTGCCCGTAATAATGGTCCGGCAGGCCGTCGATCTGCGCGACGTTGAAGACCGAGTAGGCTTTGAGGAACGGGATCTCCCGATCGAATTCCTCACCAGCGGAATCCGTTTCGGTCTTGGTGAAGCGGCTGGCGAAAACGACCATCGAGCCGGTCTCGCCCTTGCGGACGGCGCCGCCGAGCTCGAGCGCCTGCTTGAACGTCATCCACATCGGACTGGCAAAGCCGCGCGCGATGGCCTCGGACCACAGCAGCAGCACGTTCATACCGCTATAGGGCAGACCGTTATGCCGTAACGGCCGCGTAACGCGGCCGATGGCATTGGCAGAATGCCATGGCTGCATCCAGGGCCGGACACCCATCGCGAGCTCCGCGACGATGCGGTCGGTGATCCGCGCGTAGATGTCGATGCGCGGTCCTTTTCCTTCTCTTCTGCTCATTTTATGAACCTCCGGTTCTGGAGGCCGCGCCGATCGCGGCCCCGTCACGGGGTCCGCCGCGGCGGAGCAGGAAGGCTGGCTGCGCACCCGACCGGGGTCCCCGTCGTGCTTGCACGATGGGG
>NZ_RZSW01000681.1:0-2730 GCF_003997375.1 Mesorhizobium sp. M5C.F.Ca.IN.020.29.1.1
CATCGGCCCGAAAATCGGTTCGATTTTCGGAAAGCACGACGCGAACGTTCAAAGTTCTAGAGCGTACTTTGTGCGTCCAAGTGGACGCACGTCGCCCTAGTGAGCGCCACACGCTCCGCGGGGCACACGCAACGAACAATCCTGTCTAGAACTCGGACGGCCGGGACTTCGTCAACGCAAAGACCCCAGACCGGACCCCACCGCCCGGCGCATGACCCTGCTCCGAATCATGCAACAAATTCAGTCTATTGATCGGGAGTCGCGTGACCAGCCCAATTTTTCGCACTGCGTCATTCGCATGTGGAAAGCCGCTGTCACAAAGATTCACGCAATGCCGGTAAGCGATTCACGACAAAGCGCTTTTTGCGATTGTGCTTTGTGGAAAAGTTTAACGATTATTTTTTTGATCTGGGCTTTGCCGCAGCCGCAGGTGCGGCCTGTCCGGTCAATTCGGCGAGCTTCGCCTCGAGCGCCTCGATGCGCGCAGCGAGACGGGTGTTTTCCTCCCTGGCCTTCGCCGCCATATCGCGGGCGGCCTCGAATTCTTCGCGCTGCACCAGGTCCATTGAGTTGAGAACGCGCTCGGCCTGCCCCTTGAAGGCGGTTTCCACTTCGCGGCGCACGCCTTGCGCGGCACCTGCGGCGTCGGTCATCAGCTTGGCGAATTCATCGAGAATGCGGTTCGGTCCGGTCGACATGGCAAATCCTCGCTTGCTCGATTTGACGTAGTGGCGCGCGACGCGGAATGCAAGCATCCACGTCGCCTTGACCCCGCCAAAACCCTGCCGCATGGTCCGCGCCCGAACATGATCGCAACCGGGAGACCCTGTTGAGCGAATATTTTATGCTGCCGTTTGCCGCCCTGCCCTTTCCCGATATCGACCCGGTCATCGTCAAGATCGGGCCGCTGGCGGTGCATTGGTATGGCGTCGGCTACATCGTCGGCATTCTCTTTGCCTGGTGGTATGCCAAGCGGCTCGTCACCAATGCAAGCCTCTGGCCCGGCGGCACCGTGCCCATGAAGCCCGAGGATCTCGACGACTTCATCATGTGGGCGGCCATCGGCGTGGTGCTTGGCGGGCGTGTCGGCTACGTGCTGTTCTACGACCTGCCACGTTACATCGCCCATCCGCTCGATATCCTTGCCGTCTGGCAGGGCGGCATGTCGTTCCACGGCGGGCTGCTCGGCGTCATTCTCGCCATGACGCTGTTTTCCTGGTCGCGCGGTATCCGCACATGGTCGCTGTTCGACGTGGTGGCGGCCGGCGTGCCGGTCGGCCTTGGCCTCGTCCGCATGGCGAATTTCATCAACTCCGAACTCTGGGGCAGGCCAACCGACGTGCCATGGGCGGTCGAATTCCCCAATGGCGGGCCATTTGCGCGCCATCCGAGTCAGATCTACGAGGCGCTGCTTGAAGGCCTGGTGCTGTTCCTGGTCCTGCGCTTCCTCACCCATTCCAGGCTCAAGCTGAAGACGCCGCGCTTCGTCGGCGGCGCCTTCATCGCCGGCTACGGTCTCTCGCGCATCTTCGTCGAATTCTTCCGCGAGCCCGATCAGCAGCTCGGCTACCTCCTCGGCACCGGCTGGCTGACGATGGGCATGGTGCTGTCGCTGCCGATGCTGCTGGCCGGCATCTGGGCGATGGCGACGGCAAAGCCGGTTACACAGCCACAGCCGGTATGACCCGACTGAAAGCCCGCATCGTTGAGCTGATCGGTGCGGCGGGGCCGATCCCCGTCAACCAATACATGGCGCTTTGCCTGTTCGATCCGCGGGACGGCTACTATACGACGCGCGAGCCGTTCGGGGCTGCCGGCGACTTCGTCACCGCGCCGGAGATCAGCCAGATGTTCGGCGAGCTGGTCGCTGTCTGGCTCTACGAAGCCTGGCTGGCGACCGGCCGGCCGATGCCGGTCACCATCGCCGAGATCGGCCCCGGCCGCGGCACGCTGATGAAGGACATGCTGCGCACGCTTTCGCGGCTCGATCCGGCGCTGACCGCCGGCGCATCGTTCGCCATGATCGAGACCAGCCCGCGGCTGGCAGATGTGCAAAGGCAAACGCTTGCCGCCACGCCGGCGACGATCGGCTGGCACGAAAGCATCGCCACGCTGCCGCAGACCCCGCTTTTCATGGTCGGCAACGAATTGTTCGACGCGGTGCCGATCCGCCAGTTCGTCCGTGCCGGAACAGGCTGGCGCGAACGGATGATCGGCCTCGATGACGCTGACGAATTGCACTTCTTCGCCGGCGCCGGCTCGGTCGATCCGACGCTGTTGCCGGACGATGCCGAAAACGCACCACAGGGCGCGATCGTCGAGGTCGCGCCGGCCCGAGCCGCGCTGATGGCGACCATCGCTGAGCGATTGGACCGGCTCGGTGGCGCCGGCCTGTTCCTCGACTATGGTTATTTCCGGCCAGGGATCGGCGACACGTTGCAGGCCTTGCGCAAGCACGATCACGAAGATGTGCTGGCCAATCCGGGCGAAGCCGATCTCACCGCCCATGTCGATTTCGCCGCCCTTGCCGCGATTGTGCGGGCGCATGGCCTCGATGCCCATCTCTCCACGCAAGGCGAATTTCTGGTGGAAATGGGTCTTCTCGAACGCGCCGGCCAGCTCGGCGCCAATGCCGATGAAGCGGCTCGCGAAAAGATTGCAGGCGAGGTCGAACGCCTCGCCGGCCCGCAAGCCATGGGCGACCTGTTCAAGGTGCTTGCCGTCCTGCCT
>NZ_RZSW01000682.1:0-2729 GCF_003997375.1 Mesorhizobium sp. M5C.F.Ca.IN.020.29.1.1
GCTGCTGAGCATCTTGGCGCTCATCCGGTTGGTAACGTAAGCGAAGGCGATGCCCGTCTCAGGGTCGGCGAATGCGAGTGAGCCGCCGGCGCCTGGCGCGCCGAATGCGCTCGGGCTGCCCACCGGCCACTCTCGCGATGACTTCATGAATCCCAACGAAAACTGCGCCTCGGCTCTGATGCCGTCGTCGTAAAAGCCATTGGCCGACGGCAGCGCCGGCGCCTTCAGTGCCTCAAGCGTGACCCTGCGCAGTCCCAGCTCGGCACCGCCCGATGCGAAGGCGCTATAGACCCGCGCCATGCCGCGCGCATTGCCGACACCGCCACCCGAGGGAACCTCCAAGTTCCGGGCATATACCGTTCGCTCGTCAATCACGATGCCGGCACCCGGATTGGTCAACAGCGCGCGATAGATCTCCGACTTGCGGTTGAAGATCGCGAGCGTCATCGGGAAGGGCATGCTGAAGATCATCTTCAGCATGCCCGCCTGAGTGAGGTGCGCAAGCCGCGAGTTCGGAATCGTTTCCGGAAGAAGGATGTAGAAGTCGGCGCCCAGTGGCGTTGCGATCTCGTCCTGGAAGAATTGGCCGAGGCTGCGGTGCCGGGGGTCGATGCGGCGCAGCAGCTCGCCCTGATAGAAGCCCAGGCTGAGCGCGTGGTAGGCCTGCCGCACTCCGGCCGGATAGGCCGGCTTCTCGTTGGCAAGCACATGAGCCAGTCTATCCAGGTCCGCGACCACAACTTTGTCGACTGTTGCCTCGAAGGCGAATAGCCCCGCCTGATGGGCAAGTAGCTGCCGCACCGTGATGTCCGCCTTGCCGTTGGCGGCGAATTCCGGCCAGTAGGTCGCGACGCGCTCGTCATAATCGAGCCAGCCGCGCGAATGTGCCAGCGCCAGCGTCATGGCGGCGAACCCTTTGGTCGCCGAATGGACCAGAACCATCGTGTCCTCCAGCCAGGGTCCACCGGTTCCCTTGTTCCTGACGCCACCCCAGACATCGACGACTTTCTCGCCGTGGAGATAGATGCAGCAGGCGCCCCCGAGTTCTCCCCTGGAGACGAAGTTGTCGCGGAAGGCATCCATCACGGGCTCAAAGCCCTTACTCACATGCCCATGGATCTGCGTCTCGCGTGCACCGGCCATGATCGACTCCTTGCGAGTGAATACCGTCAGTCAATATAGGAGCTTGAAGCTGAGCCCACTTTGATCGGGGTCAAGAGGCGGACGCGGTTCGAGGTTTTCGGGCGCTTGGGCTTCGTCCGTCAGTAGAGTTAAGAGCATTTTGTGGATCGCCGATCGATTGCACCTCCGCCATCCCTGTGGGGTCTCAGCGTGCTCAGCGATTCTGCCGGGCGGCGCGTCTCGTCTGTACCAACGGAAGAAGAGCGAATGCGATCTGGCCTGCAAGGCCGAGCTGATCGGCAGGTCGGGCATAAAGGGCCAAGTGCTCTGCAATGCTGCGGCCCGACACAAGAGAGATTGCGGCTTCTGTCAGAAGCAGCAGAGCGAAAGCTATTGCTCCCATAATTGCCGCACCCGTAAGCCGCATCGGCCATCTGGCCAGGATGCGCCTGCAGATCGCCCAGGCGGTAGCGAGGATCACCGGCAGCTCCACACCCACCGCCAGAACCGGTCCCAGCGCCGGCTCCAGAAGCATCGTACGCACAACACCAAGTCCGAAGCCGACCGCGAATATGGCGGCGAAATAGACTGCCCCTGCAGTCAGTGCCCGACTCATGCGGCCATCACCGTACAGTGCCCGCCTGCTGCAGCTGCGGCCGGCGGACAATCAGGACGTCAGAGCCGATCAGAACGACGAGAGAGGCGACAGCCGTGGCAAGAAGCGGTATTTGCGGCACCGTGAAACCGCCGAGCTTGTCGGTCGCGGCAAGAGCCTGCACCACGCCGTACACGCCCAGGAAATTGTGAAAGGCGATCGTCGCGTAGATGTCTCGCGAGGTGAAGAAGAATGCGCTCGTCAGGAGGCCTATGGCGGTGAGCAGCACTACCATGCCGATCGAGTTGAACGGGGGACTGTGGGCGAAGTGATAGATACCGAAGAGCAGACTTGCAACGAGTGCTGCGCCCGTCACCGAGGCCCAGCGCGAGGAGCCGAAAGCGCCCGTCAGAACGCCGCCCAACAACGCCCAGCATACGAGCACCTCGGCGACGGAAACGGCAAACACCTGAGCATAGGCGTTCAGGATCACCATCGGGTTCGTGGAAGGCGCTCCCTGGATGAAATAGAGGGCAAGCCCGAGGCCAACGCCCACGATGATCCACGGAATTGACGGCGAGCGCTGACCGAAGCCTGTATGTTCACGGTTTGCTGCACCAGACGAGATCGTAAACCTTAGCACAAGAAGCGCGCCTATGATGCTGCAGGCGGTGATTCCTCCTGACTGGCGGCCAGTGTGTCTGCCGTCCAAACGGCGGCCGAATGACGTTGTGAACACCGCGCACGGCTGCGGAAGTTTGCTCTAGCCTGATTCCGGTTCATCGTGAGCGGCCGCTGTGGAGAAGCCGTGTGAGCGTTCGGAAATGGCGCGACCTTCCGGTTCGCAGACCGGAAGAATTGACCCCAATCCGGTCATTCCTGAGGCTGTCTGTCCGTAAAAGCCGACCTTCACCGAACCGAGGCTCATGAACGTTCAGACTGAACGACCCGCTCGCGCGGGAGGGGCGGCTTCGCGGTTGGTGCGCAGCGTCGATGAGGTCGTGAACGATGA
>NZ_RZSW01000683.1:0-2719 GCF_003997375.1 Mesorhizobium sp. M5C.F.Ca.IN.020.29.1.1
GAAATGCCGGTCATTGTCGAGATGCGGCACCTCGGCCCTGACCAGCCTGCGCACCGCTTCGAGCGGCGCGCTCGATGCCAGCGGCGCATGGAAATCGCAGCCTTGCGCAGCGGCCAGCAATTCGATGCCGATGACGGCCGTCGCATTCTCGACCATGCCGATCAACCGGCGCGCGCCATGCGCTGCCATCGAGACGTGGTCTTCCTGATTAGCCGAGGTCGGGATCGAATCAACGCTGGCCGGATAAGCCTTCTGCTTGTTTTCCGAGACGAGTGCTGCCGCCGTCACCTGCGGGATCATGAAGCCGGAATTCAAGCCGGGCTTCGGTGTCAGGAAAGCCGGCATGCCCGACAGCGCCGGGTCGACCAGCATGGCAATGCGCCGCTCCGACAGCGAACCGATCTCGCAGACGGCGAGCGCGATCATGTCAGCAGCGAAGGCCACAGGCTCGGCGTGGAAATTGCCGCCGGAAAGCGCAGTGTCGTCCTCGGCGAAGATCAGCGGATTGTCGGTGACGCCGTTGGCCTCGGTGCCCAGCGTGTCGGCGGCCTGGCGCAGCACGCTGAGCGCCGCGCCCATCACCTGCGGCTGGCAGCGGAGGCAGTACGGATCCTGCACCCGCTCGTCGCCGAGGCGATGCGATTCGCGAATGGCGCTGCCGGCCATCAGGTTGCGCAGCGCCTCTGCCGTCTCGATCTGGCCGGGATGCTTCCTGAGCAGATGGATGCGCGGATCGAAGGGGGCGTCGGAGCCCTTGGCGGCATCGGTCGAAAGCGCGCCGGCCACCAGCGCCGACTGATAAAGCACTTCAGCGTCGAACAGGGCGGCCAATGCATAGGCGGTCGAGAACTGCGTTCCGTTGAGCAGCGCCAACCCCTCCTTGGCGCCAAGCGTGACCGGCTCCAGCCCGTGTGAGACAAAAGCGACCTTGGCCGGAAACCGGCCATGCGGGGTAAAGCACTCGCCGACGCCGATCATCACCGCCGTCATGTGCGACAGCGGCGCAAGGTCGCCGGATGCGCCGACCGAGCCTTGCGCCGGCACCACCGGAATGACGTCGTTGGCCAACATCGCCTCCAGCAATTCGATGGTGTGTGGCCGAACGCCGGAGGCGCCCTGCGCCAGGCTGGCAAGCTTCAGTGCTATCATGAGCCGGCAAACAGCGACCGGCATCGGTTCGCCGACGCCGGCGGCATGCGACAGCACGATGTTGCGCTGGAGCGTCTCGAGGTCGGCGGGGGGAATGCGGACGCTGGCCAATTTGCCGAAACCGGTGTTGATGCCATAGACCGGCTCACCCCTGGCGACGATCCGCGCAACCGCCTCGGCGCTCGCCCTAATCTTCGGCCGGCAGGCAGCGTCCAGCTTCGGCACCGCGCCACGATAGATTTCGCGCCAGTCGGCCAGCGTTGTGTTGCCCGGCTTGAGTTTGAGTTCGCTCATCGTCCTCTCCAGATTCGGGCATGCAGCGGGTTGAAGCCCATGCGGTAGACGAGCTCGGCCGGGCGGTCGATATCCCAGATCGCCAGGTCGGCTGATTTTCCAGCCTCCAGCGTACCGGTCTGTCCGAGCAGTCCCAGCGCGCGGGCGGCCTCGCGGGTGACACCGGCAAGGCATTCGTCAACAGTCAGACCGAACAAAGTCGCCGCCATGTTCATGGTCAGCAGCAGTGAGGTCAGCGGCGATGTGCCGGGATTGCAGTCCGTGGCGACCGCCATTTTGACGCCGTGCTGGCGAAACAGACCGATCGGCGGCTTCTTGGTCTCACGGATGAAATAGTAGGCGCCGGGCAGGATCGTCGCCACGGTTCCTGCCCTCGCCATCGCCGCCGCACCCGCCTCGTCAGTGTATTCGAGATGGTCGGCCGACAGGGCGCCATAACGCGCCGCAAGTTCTGCGCCGTGCAGATTGGACAATTGGTCAGCGTGGAGTTTTACCGGCAGATTTAGCGGCTTGGCCGCGTCGAACACGCGAGAAATCTGCTCGGGCGAAAAAGCGATGCCTTCGCAAAAACCGTCGACCGCATCGGCCAGGCCCTCGGCAGCGACGGCCGGCAAAATCTCCTTTGCGACCAGATCGATAAAAGCGTCCTTGTCGCCTTTCGCTTCAGGCGGCAGGGCATGGGCGCCGAGGAAGCTCGTCCTTATTGTTACTGGATGATGTTCGCCCAGGAGCCGCGCGGCGCGCAGCGATTTCCTCTCGTTTTCAAAATCGAGCCCGTAGCCCGACTTGATCTCGATGGTGGTGAGGCCTTCCGCGATCAACGCGTTGAGGCGCGGCACCGACTGCGCTACCAGCTCGTGCTCGCTGGCAGCGCGCAGCGCCTTGACCGACGAGACGATGCCGCCGCCCGCTCGAGTCACCTCCTCATAAGTCGCGCCGGCCAGCCGCATCTCGAATTCGTTAGCGCGGTTGCCTGCATGGACCAGATGAGTGTGGCAGTCGATCAGGCCCGGCGTTATCCAACGCCCTTCGCAATCTATAATCTCGGCTGCTTGGCCCAGCGCTGCCGGCATGTCGGCTTCCGGGCCGGCATAGACGATCAGGCCATCGCGCGCGGCGATCGCGCCGTCTTCGACGATACCCAGTGCGGCGGCGCTGTCAGCCATGGTTGCCAAACGCGCATTGCGCCAGAGGCGAACCTCCCCTGCCCGACCTTTGCTCTCTCCTGCCATCATCTTTTCCGTTTCAATCTGCGGCGATATGTATATACATATTG
>NZ_RZSW01000684.1:0-2700 GCF_003997375.1 Mesorhizobium sp. M5C.F.Ca.IN.020.29.1.1
AACTTATTCGGATCGACTTTGCCGAGTTGCGGAATATAGGTCGCGACTTCGCCGCGATCCGTGCGCTCCGCCATTTCGGCGGCAATTTCAGTCAAAGCCTGTTCGAGTTCCGGCATGGCGCTACTTCAGCCAGCGTTCGAGGCGCATTATCGCCTCGACCATCTCATCGTGGCTGCCGGCGTAGGAAAAGCGCATGGTTCGATGGCCTTGGAGCGGATCGAAATCGCGGCCGGGCGTCGCCGCCACATGCGCCTCGGCCAGCATCTTGCGCGCAAAGGCCATGCTGTCGTTGGTGTGCCTGGTGACATCGCAGAAGGCGTAGAACGCCCCGTCCATCGGTGCCGCCAGCGCAAAGCCGAGTTCGGGCAGGCGTTTCATCAAAAGCTCGCGATTCCACGCATAGCGCGACTTCACCGCCTCCAATTCCCCGGTCGCCTTGAATGCCTCGATCGCGGCGATCTGGGACAGTTCCGGCGGTGAGATATAGAGACTCTGGGCGATCCGCTCGACCGGCCGCACCAATGGTTGCGGCAGCACCATCCAGCCGATCCGCCAACCGGTCATGCAGTAATATTTCGAGAAGGAATTGATCGCCGTCACGTCCTCGGCGTAGGCAAGCGCCGTCGTGTCCGGCGCAGCGTAAGCCAGCCGGTGATAGATCTCGTCGGAGATCACGGCGATGCCGAGCTCTTGCGCCGTCGTCACCAGCGCCGACAGCTCGTCGGCGGGGATAACCGCGCCGGTCGGATTGGCCGGACTGGCGAACAACACGCCCTTCAGCTTCTTTTCGCGATGCGCGGCCTTCAGATGTTCGGCGTGGAGATAGGCATCACCGTTGAGCTCGATCTCGACGACCTCGATGCCGAGCGCGGCCATGATGTTGCGATAGGCCGGATAGCCAGGCGCGGCGATGGCGACACGATCGCCTGGATCGAACATCGCCAGAAAGGCCAGGTTGAAGGCGGCCGACGATCCGGTGGTGACGGCGATCCGGCCGGGCGAGAGGGCGAGCCCGTAGTGGTCCGCATAGTGCTGCGCGATCGCCTCGCGCAAGCCTGCAAGACCCAATGCATCGGTGTAGCCGATGCGCCCCATCTTCAATGCGTTCGTCGCCGCTTGCCTGACCCCGGTCGGCGCCGGGCCGGACGGCTGGCCAACGGCCATGGAAACAACCGGCACGCCCTTTGCCTTCAGCCGATTCGCTTCCGCCAGAACGTCCATGGCGTGGAACGGCTCAACGTCGCCGCGACGCGAAAGCGATACAACCATTTGACCTCATTCCTTGCCGGCTGCGGGCGCCGAGCTCTGGCGTCCGCGCCGCACAAATGCCCGATTGATGTGAGGATCACAAGTTCGGTAAAGTTTCAGTGCCGACTTTTCATCCTCCGCCCGCTCGTCTACCAGTGGACCTGCCATGTTGAGCCGACCCAAATCGACGATAGCCAGGGCAGTACGCGCCTTCGCGACGCTTTCGCTTGCCGCGACGGTCGCTGTGACCAGCACCGTCAGCGCCTTCGCGCAAAACGTGCCGGTGGTGCGCGATGCCGAGATCGAAGCACTGGTGCGCGATTATGCGCGGCCGATCTTCCGGGCCGCGGGCCTGCCGGAAGACGGCGTCGACATCGTGCTGGTCAACGACCAGAGTTTCAACGCTTTCGTTGCCGGATCCCGCATGTTCATCAACACCGGTGCCCTGATGTCGGCGGAGACGCCCAACGAGATCATCGGCGTCATCGCCCATGAAGCCGGCCACATTGCCGGCGGGCACCAGCAAAAATTGCGCAACCAGCTCGAACGCGCCAAGACGATGGCCATCATCGCGACGCTGCTTGGCGCAGGTGCCATCGTTGCCGGCGCCACCACCAAAAGCCGTGGCCTCGCCGGCGCCGGCATGGGGGTTGCAGCCGGCGGCGGCGAGATGGCGCAGCGCAGCATCCTCGCCTATCAGCGCACCGAAGAGATGACCGCCGACCGCTCGGCGATAACCTATCTCAACGCGACCGGCCAGTCCGGCCTGGGCATGCTGAAGACCTTCGGCCGCTTTCAGAGCGCGCTCTCGCTGTCAGGGGCGCAGGTCGACCCCTACCGGATCAGCCATCCGCTGCCGCGGGAGCGCATTGCCAATCTCGAAGTGCTGGTCAAGCAGAGCCCTTATGTCGAGAAGGTCGATCCGCCGGCACTGCAGCAGCGGCACGACATGATGCGCATCAAGATCGCCGCCTATATGGGGGGCAAGGCCGCCGCATCGCGGCTGATGCGCAAGAACCCGGACAGCCTCGCCTCGCAATATGGCGACGCGCAGACGAGCTATCTTTTTGGCGATCTGGCCGGGGCGCTCGCCAAGACCAACGCGCTGATCAAGGCACAGCCGAAAAACCCCTATTTCCAGGAATTGCGCGGCGACATCCTGATGAAGGCGAACAGACCGAAGGCTGCCGCCGAAGCCTATGCCAAGGCGGTCAGCCTCGATCCGGCACGATCCGGGTTGCTGTCGGTCTCTTACGGCCAGGCGCTGATGGCCATTGGCACGCCCGATTCCCTGCAGAAAGCGGTGGTGCAGATCAACAAGGGCCTCGGGCGCGACCGGGAAAACGCCGTCGGTTACCGCCATCTGGCGCAGGCCTATGGCGAACTCGGCAACATCCCGGCCGCGGATCTTGCAACCGCCGAAGGCCATTTCTATTCCGGCGCCTACAAGGA
>NZ_RZSW01000685.1:0-2690 GCF_003997375.1 Mesorhizobium sp. M5C.F.Ca.IN.020.29.1.1
GCGACAGAATCCTCGCCGCCAAGGATGACCAGTGCTCCTGCGCCGGGTGCGGGGCGGATCGAGATCGAGTTCTCTGATGGTTATCTCGTGCGGATCGACAATCAGGTCAAGGCCCATCCCGTCTCCGTGCTGTTCCCCATTACCGGCAACAAACCTGTGGCAAAGGTAGCTGTCGAATGTCCCGGATTGACAATGATGGCCAAAGCATGGAACGTTGTTCTAACTGGAGCATTCGTTCGAGTATTCGATTAAGTCGGATTGGTGGGGCGGAAAGTTTCCGTTCGAAGTCGCATCGCAATGCAGAGCGTCTGCGCACCCGAGCAGCTTGGGGAGGAGCCAACAATGAAATCTTTCGTGGGGACCCTATGTCTTAGTGCCACGATGGCCTTCGGAGCCAACGTCGCCAGCGCCGCCGAATTGACGTTTGCAACCGGTTATGGCTTCGACTTCTTTGCCACAGAGATTGCCAAGTTCGAGAAGGCAACCGGCAATAAGGTGACGCTTATACATTTGCCCGCGGCACCCTCCGCAGTGCTCAGCCAGTATCGGCTCTGGTTTGCGGCTGGCGACAAGAGTGTCGACGTCCTCGCGATGAAGGACATATGGCTGTCCGCATTTGCGGACCACCTGGTTGACTTAAAAGGCGTGGCCGGCGATGTCATCGGCGAAACCTTCCCTTCAATTATCCAGTCACTGACGGTTGACGGCAAGCTACTTGCGCTGCCGCGTTATTCAGATGGGCCGCTGCTCTTTTACCGCAAGGATCTGTTGGAGAAGTATGGTAAGGCGCCGCCCAAGACCTGGGACGAACTCACGGCAACTGCCAAGGAAATTCAGGATAAGGAACGCGCAGCCGGTAACCCTGATATGTGGGGCTTCGTTTTTCAGGGAAGGGGCAATGACACACTGACCTGCAATGCGCTTGAGTGGATCAGGTCCTCAGGTGGCGGCAACATCATCGAGCAGGACGGGACCATCTCCATCAACAACGAAAAGGCAGTTGCCGCCCTTGAGCGGGCCAAGGGTTGGGTCGGCACGATCTCCCCTCCAGGTGTCGTCTCTTATGGAGAGGAAGAGTCGCGCGGGGTGTGGCAGTCGGGCAATGCCGTGTTCATGCGCCAATGGACTTATGCCTATCAACTCAGTAATGCCGACGATAGCGCCGTAAGAGGCAAGTTCGATGTCATGCCATTGCCGGCGGATCCTGGTGAAGTCTCGGCGCCAACGCTCGGCGTGAAGGGTAACGTAGTATCGAAGTATTCCGAACACCAGCAAGAGGCCATCGAGTTGGTAAAGTTCTTGGCTTCGGCTGAAGTGCAGAAGGACGCCGCGCTTCAGCTTGGAGACATGCCCGCGGTCCCATCGCTCTTTGACGATTCGGACGTAGTTGCTGCCCAGCCTTTTATGCCAACGATGAAGGGGGTGATTGACGGCGGGGCTATACGCCCCTCGGTGATTCTCAAATCTAGATGGAACGAGGCCAACACGATCTTCTTTACGGCCGTCAATGATACGCTCTCCGGCAAAGGGACCGCTGCCGAGAATCTAGAACGTGTCGAGGCGCAACTGACCGAATTGAAGGGCAGCGGCTGGTAAGCCTCCCGGCCGAGGAAGGCTGAGGACAAGAGTACAATCATCGTGTCCTCAGCCATCACGAAGGGTGGCGGCTATTATGGCCGCCCTTCTTGCTAAGCTCTGCAGAGCCGAACCGCATGGAAAGTCTTATGTGATGGCCGATCTTCTTGCCGCAGATACGCCGGCTGCGCTCGCGCGCTCCTCGAGCATCAACTACTCGGATTTGAATGCGCAGCGTGTTCACTCCGCCTGGGTGTTTTTGGCGCCGACCCTGCTGTTGTTAGTGCTGGTCGCGGCCTGGCCGCTCGTCCGCACCATCTACTTCAGCTTCACCGATGGGTCACTTAACAATATCGCGGACGCTCAATTCATAGGCTTTCAGAACTATTTCACCTGGACCACGCTAAAGAGCGGCCGCACAATCTATCGCGGACTGCTCGCAGATCCCATTTGGTGGAACGCTGTTTGGAACACACTGAAATTCGCGCTGATCTCGGTAAGCAGCGCGACGGTCCTGGGTCTTGTCGTCGCGCTCGTGCTCCATTCCCAGTTTCCGGGGCGGGCCCTCGTGCGCGCCGCCATACTCGTGCCTTGGGCGCTTCCAGGGGTTGTGTCCGCACAGATGTGGGCGTGGATGTTCAATGACCAGTTTGGCATCATAAACGACATTCTGCTGCGCCTTGGGGTGATAAGTCACAAGGTCGCGTGGATGGCCGATCCCGACACAATGGTCTCTGCGGTCCTAGTTGTTCAAGTCTGGAGGAGCACACCATTTGTGGCGCTTCTCATCCTCGCCGCACTGCAGACGGTGCCTAGTGATATCTATGAGGCCGCCAAGATTGACGGCGTTCATCCATTCAAGGTTTTCCGGCGAGTGACGCTACCCCTGATACGTGCGCCGCTGATGGTGACCATCATCTTCGGGATACTCGACGGGCTGCGGCTCTTCGATCTCGTATACGTTATGACTCCTACCAGCACCCAGACCGTGACCATGTCAGTACTGACGCGCCAGTACCTGTTTGAGTTCGACAGATTCAGCTACGGCTGCGCCGCTTCCACCGTCCTCTTTCTTATCATAGCCGGCGTCACTGTCCTCTACATCTGGCTGGGGC
>NZ_RZSW01000686.1:0-2689 GCF_003997375.1 Mesorhizobium sp. M5C.F.Ca.IN.020.29.1.1
CGAGACGATAGCAAACAGAGCGCGTTCCGTGGGCAAGCTCAAACGGACGAACGATGGAACATTGCGCTGACTTAGAAGTTGGGGATCGGGTGAATCTAATGCAAAATTTGCCCCGTCGGACCCACCATCTCCGTGGGTTTCGGGCCAGTTCCGGACCTCTCAACGGAACGGGCTCTTTTATAAAGCGCAGCGCCTAAAGTTCACGCACTGGCCGTGCAGCGCTTCGAAAGCGCTTGCCACAACTCTGTTTCGTCTGTGAAGCCGTTCTCGAAAGCTTCAATAACTTGGCAGGCGAGCCGTTCCCTCTGGTCCCGGTCTTTAAGGGCCAGACGACGCTCTTGGCACAGCTGGTCGAATACCTTCTGGAGAAGGTCCAGGTCGGTCGACGTGAATACGCTGCTGTATTTTGAGAAGGCCATAACACTCTCCTCCCTCGTCGGGCGAAAGCGTGATCTGCTCTTTCAAACGTCCGTTTGCCTCGGTTTGGTGCGGACGACGCTTCACCATACGCCCTTGTGGCGGCACAGCCAATTATATTCAGAAATTCGAAACTGACCCACTCCTAATGCTAAAGGGTTTTGCCGGCGCGCATCATGGCACGCGCGATAGCGAGTTGCGTCAAAACCTTGGCGTTTTCGTTTTGCGGCCGCAATGAGCCTACGCAGGCGCCGCAGGACTTGGCCACGTGCGCGAGATCGCTGTGCTCCAGTGCGCTTTCGCCACTGGTCAGAGCGATTGTCATGACGGGATCTGTCCAAGCCCTCTCGCCCCACCGGATGATAATGAGGCGATTTCGCAACTGTTTCCCGACCTGAGGCAATGTTTGGGAACGGCAAGCAGACTTGAGGGCATCATCAATATACTGCTCGCGGTCGTTGCGGGCGTCTTGTTGTTCGGTCGGGAGGCAATGACCAGCGGCCTGCAGCGCTTCGCCGTCGTCGCGGTCGCCATCTTCGCAATTCACCTCGTCCTCATAGGAGTCCGCGCAATCCTGTCGTGGATCGGGACCGAGTGGCGTGCTGCGGGGAACACCGAAGAACGTCTGTCCATCGCCTTCGCCACCGCGGCCGGATGCACCCTCGTGCCTCTGGCGCCTACGTCCTGTGGCTGTGGGTCGCCGGTGCGGAGAACCCGATTTCGACCGCTGCGTAGAGCTGGCTCGGGTGGGCCTGGATCGGATTGCTTCTGCTCCTGATGGCGGGCTACGGCATCTACGGCCTCCGCTGGCTGTCCGGACACTGGAGCGAGGGCCCGGGCATCGTCGGCTACCGACTGCGGGTATTCCTGCGAGGCTACCTCGAGTTCCTCGGCGGCCCTGTCACCTTTCCGGTCCGCAAGTGGCGCATCCGGCGCGAGGCGGGTTCGGGAATGGCTGTCAAGCTTGTGCCCGCTGCCTACACGACTGTCCTCGGCCTTGTCGTGTCGTTCAAGACGGTGTCCCTCAGCATCCTTGCTGCCTACGGTCTTCTCTCCAGTCTTGGCATCGTCGACTAGTGGACCACCTACGCACGATTTCGGCCGAGCAGGTCCGGCGCATTAGCGATGCATGTCAGCGCCATAGGCCACTGACCCGACGCCCCACCACAAAGACCGGAGACCCCGCTTCGGCGGGCTTTTTCGTGGCTCGCGTTGCATCCGTGCTGCATGGAATAAACAGCAACACGTTGAAAAGCCCGCACATCAGCGGTTTTCAATGTAACGTGTTGCCACATGAAAAACCGCCCATGTGGCCGCGCTCTTCCCATGAAGTATTTGATTATATTGGTTTTTGCTGGTGCCCCCGGACGGAATCGAACCGCCGACCTTCGGTTTACAAAACCGCTGCTCTACCAGCTGAGCTACAAGGGCACGGCGCTCCGGTTAGCATATTTGTTGCGCCAGTAAAGACAAAACTCTGTTTTGCCCGTGAGTGCGCGCCGGAGCTTCCGGCGCGGGCATCCTGAAAACGGCCAATTCGCCTCCTATATTGATCGAGGGTGCAAACGCATAGGCGAGGGTTCGCATGATCAGACTTGTCGTCATTGCCCTGGTCGTCGTCGTGGCCTCGATTCTCCTGGTGAAGCTCATCAAGGATCTGAAGAGCGCCAACGTCGACTGGACCGGCGTCACCACTATCATCGGCTTCATCGCGCTCGCCTTCTGGCTGCGCCATATCACCGGCATGGGCTGAGGCCCTCCGCCGGCGGACTATTGACCGGCGCTCTTCGCCGGTCGCAATTGCGCGCCTGATTGCAATGTTCAGACCGGCCGCTTTTGCGCTTTCGAAAAAATCCAAAAAATCATCGAACCTTTTTCCTTGCTGCAACGACTGATCGTCAAGAGGCGGATGGATCGCCTCTCTCACAACGCAGCAAAGAGATTATCATGTTCAAGCGCACCATCGTTTCCGGCCTCTTCGCCCTCAGGCCGGCCTGATTCCGCCGATCATCATCGTCACCGCCGCTGCTGCATCATGCACCAGCGGGCCGATCTCGGCCAGCCGCTCCGGCGTCACCCGCACCGTCGGTCCCGAAACCGATACGCCGCCGATCGGCTCGCCGAACTCGTTGAAGATGGCGGCGGCCACGCAGCGCATGCCGGGGTGCCGCTCCTCGTCGTCGACCGACCAGCCGCGCAGCTTGATGACCACCAGATCGCGGGCCAGCGCCGAGATGTCGGACAGCGTGTTTTCGGTGAAGCGCTCCAACCC
>NZ_RZSW01000687.1:0-2675 GCF_003997375.1 Mesorhizobium sp. M5C.F.Ca.IN.020.29.1.1
CTTGAGATAAACAGGCGCACCCAAGTGCCCGGAAAGACTCGGAGAAAGCGCGGTCGGCGTGCGTTCGACCTTAGCTGCGATGCGCTCGCGCGCCGCGCGGAAATCGGAGAGGGTGACGTCGTTCGCGGTCATGACCTTTGCTTTGCAATCAATTCAAAGGCAGCGTCATCAGACGGCCGAATTCGGCACGCGGCTCGTCGTCCGCGCAAAGCCGCAGACAGTTCCAGGCCGTCGCCTGGTTGCTGGTGACGACCGGACGGCCGATCGCCTCTTCCATGCCGACCACGGCAAGTGCTGCCCGCAGCGCAGTGCAGGAGACGAACAGCGCGTCGGCTTTTTCGTCCATCGCATCGAGCGACAGATCGACCAGCGACGCAGGCGCAATCCGCGCCATCTCGCGGTCGTCCTCGAAGCCGAGACAGGTGAAGCCGGCGATCTCGAAATCATGCGCCGCGAAATAGGCCGCCATCGGCCGGCTGGTTTCGACCGTATAGGGAGTAAGGATGCTGATCGTCCTGGCGCCCAGCGCCTTCAAACCACGCACGCCTGCCATCGGCGGCGTAACCACCGGCACGCCGGGCTTGGCCGCCTGCACCGCCGCCTCGATCTCGGCATCGCCGATGACCACGGAGGCCGAGGTGCAGGAATAGCAGATCGCGTCGAGCGGCTCATCGGGCAGGATGAGCGCCGCGCCCGCCGTAAGCGACGGCTGCATCTTGCGCAAATTGTCCGGCGTCGTCGGATTGGCGTAGGGAATGCGCGCGACATAAACGCCGATCCGGTCGCTCGCCACCATGCGGCGAAAATCCGGTTCGGTCGTATGGTCGGTCGCAAGGATGATCAACCCGACGCGCTTTTCCAGGGGACGCGCGTCGAGCCCCGGCCGTGTCGGCGTCAGTCTGATCTCGGGCGAGTTTTTCATGAAAGACTACCTCTCGATCTTGCCGTAACGGCGTTCCAGCCAGCGTAGCAGCACGACCGAGAAAAGACTGATGACGAGGAAGAAGGCGCCGACCAAGGTCATCGGCTCGACATAGCGGTAATAGGTGTTGGCGACGCTCTTGGCCTGGTTCATCAGTTCCAGCACGGTGATCGCCGACAGCAGCGGCGTCTCCTTGAACATCGCGATGAAGTAGTTGGCAAGCGCCGGGATCATCGGCGGAATCGCCTGCGGCATGATAATGTGAGTCCAGGTCTGCCTGGCGTTCAGATTGCAGGCCTTGGCGGCTTCCCATCGGCCGCGCGGCACATTCTCGATACCGGCGCGATAGACTTCAGCCGTGTAGGTGCCGTAATGCAGGCCGAGGCCGATGACGCCGGCCACCAGCGGCGGCAGCAGGATACCGATATCAGGCAGCACGTAAAAGATGAAATAGAGCTGCACCAAAAGCGGCGTGCCGCGAATGAATTCGGCGAGGAAGCCGACGGTGCGCGACAAGCCCTTGTTCGGCGAGCGCCGCGCCAGCGCGATGGCCAGCCCCACGATCGCGGCCAGAACCGAGCCGAGCAGCGTCGCCAGGATGGTGATCTTCACGCCCTGGATCAGCGTCGGCATGATCTCCCAGACGAAATTCCAATCCCACTCCATTAGGAGGCCCGATCCATCATACGCGCACCCCGTCGAGGCCGCGCGCCTTGCGGCGTTCCAGCGATCTCACGCCCCAGGAAATGATCAGCGCAAGGACGAAATAGATGATGAGAATGGTGGTGAACGGCACCAGCGTGTTGCCGGTCTGCGAGCGCACCACCTGCGCCTGGAAGGTCAGATCGGCGAGCGAGATCAGCGAAACGACGGCGGTGGCCTTGAGCAATTCGATGGCGTTGTTGCCGAAGGTCGGCAGCATGACCAGCAGCGCCTGCGGCAGGATGACATGGCGCATGCCTTGCCAGCGGCCGAGATTGAGCGCGGTGCAGGCCTCGTACTGTTCGCGGCCGATCGACTGGATGGCGCCGCGCACCACCTCCGCCGCATAGGCGCCAACATTGAGGCCGAGCGCCAGCACGCCCGCCTGCAGCGGCGTCAGCGAAATGCCGATGAAGGGCAGCACGAAATAGGCCCAGAACAGCTGCACGAAGATCGAGGTGCCGCGGAAGAATTCGATATAGGCGGTGGCCAGCGCCCGAATGGCGAAAAAACGCGACAGCCGCCCCAGCCCGGCGAGAAACGCCATGATCAGGGCAAGCATCGACCCCATCAGCGTCAGCTCGATGGTAACAAGCGCTCCCTGCATTATCAGGCCGAAATAGCCGGACCATTGGGTCATTGGGTCGAGAGTTCCCGCGTTGAATGTCTAGCGAGACGTTGTTTCCAGCGTCCTTCTCCCCGTTCACGGGGGAGATGATGCCGGCAGGCAGATGAGGGGCGGCGCGAACCAACCAAAGTATGGCGCTGCCCCCATCCGACCCTTCGAGCCACATTCTCTCCGCGAACGGGGAGAAGGAAAAGGGCGCCTACTTTGCCGAGCAGAGCTTGTCGCGGCTTGTCGACATCGCTGCCGCTGCCGAGAAGCCGTAAGGCTCGATGATCTTGGCGAATTCACCGGACTCCTTCAGCTTGGCCAACTCGACGTCATAGGCGTCGCGCAGCGCTTCGTCGCCCTTCTTGAAGGCTGCGCCGTCGCAATAGACCGGCGCGCCGACCACCGGAGCGACAACTTCGAGGTTCGGGTCGTTGG
>NZ_RZSW01000688.1:0-2668 GCF_003997375.1 Mesorhizobium sp. M5C.F.Ca.IN.020.29.1.1
GTCTTGGGGACATCCGGGGGGACATCCGGTCGAAGCGACGTGCGAAGTTCCTTCGCCGCAGCCACCAGCTTGGCGCGGTTGCTTCCATATCTCTTGATCAACTGATGGACTTGCGCGGGGGTGATGCCGTTCTGCCGGGCAAAATACCTTACTACGTAATCCTCGCTGCCGGAGATCCGATCCCGGTGGCGGGGATAGAGCTTCGCCGCGTCGGCTGTCATGCTTACTCTCCTTTGGTCACGTTTGCGCGCAATGTATGATTGGCCAACGCAAAACGGACGAATTCGTTGCCGGATGCGACACCAGCGCGCTTCGCTTTTTCACCGCAGGCCCGAACGCCCGGCCAAAGCAACCCGACCGGCGCGCCTTTAAGGCATATGCAGATTTTTCGAGACTCAGCCCTCTGGCACGCGCATGATATGGGCAGGGAGGAAAAGCCATGCGCGAATTGCCAAAGAGCATTGACGCAGACGTTGTAATCGAAATCAGCAGGTTGCTCGACGACCGTGCGAAGTCGGCACCAGTGCCAGTCCACAAGCTTGCCTCGATGATCTCGAATAGTGTCGAGACCGATCTGCCGACAGCTTCCATCGAAGAGTTGATCGTGGAAATGGCCATGACCCGCCAACTTCCGATGCTGTTCGATCTACCGGGGGCGGATGCAGACAACGTCATATCGATCGCCTTGGCGCGCGCCAGATGATCCGGCTGAGGGACCTTTCCGTCGAGTGTGATTTCAAGACGCGGATCGTTCTTATCCTGCTCCAATTCGCGCCACTGGCTCCGGCCGGCGGCTTTTTGCTGCGTCGCCAAGGATAATCGTCATGGGCAATAATCGTCACGGACGATCCGCTGTTTGGGAACATGTGGTGTCCAGTTGCATTTCCTCTAGACAACAAAGGAGGAATTCATGAACTGGGATCAAATCAAGGGAAAATGGATGCAGTTCAAAGGCCAGGCCAAGGAGCAATGGGGTGACCTTACCGACGATGACCTTGATCGCATCGAGGGCAATCGTGACCAACTCGCAGGACGCATTCAGGAGCGGTATGGAATCGCCAAGGAAGAGGCGGAGCGCCAGATAGACGACTGGTCCAGAAATCTCACCTGAGCGTCCAGCATCGAGGCTGCACCGTCGATCGGCGCAGCTTCGACAGTCCTAGAGCGGGTTGGGTTCGAATTGGACTGGGCATTTCGCTCTATCTATTTGTTTAGCCGCATCTCTGCGACGCCATTGATTCCACTTGGCTGCAAATGCTCCAAGCCTGCCGCTCCGAAATGAGCGGCGGGCGACTAAATGCGACTGTGGCGGGTTGCTGTGCCAGCGGTCGCTCCAGGATCTTCGGAACGAGAGCTAGCGCGCCGATTGCCTCTTGGCCTGTGCGGCGACGGCCGTGAGGAAAGCCGTTGCGGCAGTGTCGCATGCCGCTCGGGACGGGCTATAGGCGAAAAGGATCAGTTCGGCAGCCCTTATCGTAAGGCCATGCTTTTTAGCGAAAGCAGCTATTTCGTAAGGCTTGTCGTGGTCTATGGCCGGACCGTAGTCTTCGTTCATTGCTTCCTCCCGTTTGCGACGTTCCTCGCCTTGGCCCCTCCTTGGCGCAAAGATTAACTTACCGGGCGTTGAGAGAGTCTACCAATTGGAGATTGCAAAAGGCCTACGGTGGAGACCGCCTG
This sequence comes from Mesorhizobium sp. M5C.F.Ca.IN.020.29.1.1, assembly GCF_003997375.1. NCBI lineage: Bacteria > Pseudomonadati > Pseudomonadota > Alphaproteobacteria > Hyphomicrobiales > Phyllobacteriaceae > Mesorhizobium > Mesorhizobium sp. M5C.F.Ca.IN.020.29.1.1. Next base: position 1,678 of record NZ_RZSW01000688.1, read on the forward strand.
ATACGGCGCGTCAGGCGAAAGACTCCATTTTGTCCGCTGCACATCGAAAAAGATATATGATTGCGCTGATATCGCAGGTGGTCGACGCAAGCCAATGCCGATCTTTTCAGTCAAGCACACGACCGTCTATCGCTACACGCAACCGGTGACGTTTGGCGAGCATCGGCTGATGTTCAGGCCGCGCGATAGTTTCGATCAGCGACTTCTGGATCATGCCCTGTTGGTGGACCCCGAGCCGAAAGAGGTTGGCTGGATCCATGACGTTTTTGGAAACTGCGTTGCGGTAATAGACTTCCAGGGTTCCGGCGACGAACTGCGTTTCGTGACAGACATTCGGCTCGATCACACGCCGCAGCATGCGCCTGATTTCCGTATCGATGAAGCAGCACTCAGCTATCCATTTTCCTATGATCCCGACGAGGCAACCGACCTCACCCAAACCATCGAGCGCCATCATCTCGATGACGGCGACGAGATCGGCAAATGGGCACGACAGTTCGTGAGCGCCAGAGGCCACACCGAGACGGGCAAATTGCTGATGACACTTTGCTACGCCATCCAGGAGAGCTTTGTGTATTCCCGTCGAACTGAATCAGGGACGCAACCGCCGCTCATGACCTTGCACCTGCGTCGAGGCACATGCCGAGACTTTGCGCTGTTCATGATGGAAGCGGTCCGTTCGCTCGGTTTTGCTGCCCGTTTTGTGACTGGTTATGTCTATGTGCCGAACCGCGACAGCGCTACTGTCCTCGGCGGCGGTTCGACGCATGACTGGTGCCAGGTCTATCTGCCTGGCGCGGGTTGGGTCGAGTTCGACCCCACCAATGGCATTGTCGGCAACCGGGACCTTATCAGGGTGGCTGTGGCCAGGCATCCTGGGCAAGCCATCCCTCTTTCCGGAAGCTACTGCGGCAGCGCGTCGAACTTTCTCGGCATGACGGTGGAGGTCAAGGTGGTGAAGGAAGCTGGCATCAAATAACCAGCATCAATA
>NZ_RZSW01000689.1:0-2654 GCF_003997375.1 Mesorhizobium sp. M5C.F.Ca.IN.020.29.1.1
CGATAACATACGGCAGTCCGGTCGCCCGCGCGCGCTGGAGTGCGTCCGCCAGATGACCGATGCCGGCAAGCCGCTCGGCGGCAATGCCATAGGCCTCGGCCAGCTTGCAGAAATCAGGCGGCGCTGGCGAGACGCCGACCGGCTCGACGCCGACATCGAGCATCGAGGTTTCGATTTCGCGATAGCCGCGATTGTTCCAGACGACGAAGATCACCGGCGCCGAGGCGTCGAGCGCGGCGCCCAGTTCCGGCAGCGTGAACTGGAAACCACCGTCGCCGGTGAGACAAACGACCGGCGCATCAGGCACGGCAAGGGCCGCACCGATCGCCGCCGGCGGACCGTAGCCGAGCGCGCCGAAGCCGGTGGCGGCGTTGAACCAACTGCCCGGTCGATCATGATCGTAATAGAGGTTGGCGGCATAGACCGGCTGGGTCGAATCGCCGACAATAATCGAGCCTGGCAACGCATCGCGGATCGCCTCGACGGCTCGTGTTTGCGCCTGGAGGCTCGGGCTAATTTCGGCGAAAGCCGCTTGCCTCGTTGCAGCGGCGCGAGCCGGACCGTCGTCCGATGGCGGCTGGCCCTTGCCGATTTCGGCAAGCAGCGCCTCGAGTGCTACGCCGCAATCGGCCTGGATCGAAATCCGGGCCGGCCGGCGGGCAAGCTGGTCGGCGCCGATGTCGATGCGGATCAGATTGGTCGGCAGGACAAAGCCGCCGTCGCTATACCCATCATAGTCGGTCGGGCCGAATTCGGTGCCGGCGGCAATGACCAGATCGGCCTCGGCCATCAGCGCACGCACCGCCTTCAGACTCGGGCTCGCCGGCACGCCAAGCGGATGGCGATGCAGCAGGCCGCGGGCATTGGCCGTCTGGACAACCGGCGCTCCCATCCTTTCGGCGAGACGCTTCAGTGGCGCTTCGGCTCTCTTAGCGCCGCCGCCGGCGAGGATCAGCGGGCGGCGGGCAGCCGCGCAAAGCCTTGCCGCCTCTGCTATCGCCGCCGCATCCGGTTCGGGCGGCGCGACATTGGTCAGCAAAGCTGCGATGCCGTCGGCCGGCTTGACCATGATGTCGGTCGGGATCTCGATATGGACCGGACCGGCGCGCGATGACGAAAACAGGGCGAAGGCGCGGGCAAGCACGCCCGGCAGTTCGTCGGCGTCGGTGACACGGTGCGAGAAGAGCGCCACCTTCTCCATCATGCCACGCTGGTCGGGGAGTTCGTGCAGATGGCCGAGGCCCTTGCCCAGCGTCGGCGTGGCATTGACGCCTGAGATCACCAGCATCGGAACCGAATCGGCGCGGGCCTGGCCCATGGCGGTTATGGGGTTGGTTAGTCCCGGTCCGGTGATGACGAAGGCGACGCCAGGCTTGCCGCTGGCGCGCGCATAACCGTCGGCCATGAAGCCGGCGCCCTGCTCATGACGCGGGGTGACGTGGCGGATTTTCGAGCGCGCCAGCCCGCGATAGAGTTCGACAGTATGCACACCCGGAATGCCGAAGACCGTGTCGACGTCATGGGCTTCGAGCAAAGTGATGAGCGCTTCGCCGACTGTCATCATTGTCTGAGCACCGGACGTGTGAGGCAAGTCGGTCCGCCCTCGCAGGCAACGCACAGCGCGTCCGCCTCGAAGGTTGAAACCCTGCAGCCGGCGGCCGCCATGGCCGCCGCCGTCTTCGGGAAGCCGGCAACGGCGATCACCTCGCGCGGCGCGGTCGGCAGCACATTGGGGCTGAGACCGTTGGAGGCGAAGAACTCCTCGGCGTCGCCCTCGACCAGGCGAATGCCGCGCGCCCGCAGCATCTGGTAGAAGGCAGCCGGCAAAAGCGGTGCATAGACAAGCGCCAGATCGTCGGCGAGCGGACTGATCACCGACATCAGATGCAGGCAGGCCTCCTCGCCATGCCAGAGCGGCAGGTCGTAACCATAGACCTGGATACCCTTGGGTGTTAGCAGGTTGGCGAGTTGCTGGATGCCATCCTGATTGGTGCGCACGCCGCGGCCGACGGCCAGCGTCCGAGAATCCACCCAGACGCAGTCGCCGCCCTCGACTTGGCCGGGATGCTCGATGCGGCCGAGGATAGGCACGCCCATGCGGTTGTAGGCCGCCTCGTGCAGGCCGGGCTCAGCCAGGCGCAGCGCCTTGCCCATGGCAAGAATGATGGCGCCGTGGTCGGTCATCAGTGAAGGATCGTGTGTGAAGACGGAATCGGCAAGCCCGTCATCGGCGTCGGTCAGCCATTCGACCTCGGCGCCGGATGCCAGAACCAGCGTCGTCAGCGCCTGATGCTGGGCGGCGGCCTTTTGCGGATCGAAGCCAGGACCATAGTGCCATTCCGATGCTTTGGCGCGAGGCATGGCGCTTGCGGCGGACCGCATCAGCACGCGCTGCAGGGGCCCGGCCATGGACTGCGACCCGTATGCTTTACCCACCAAGTGCTCCTGAAACATCCCATTCAGCCAATAGCCACTCAGCGAGCCGCGATCAATGGTCCAAAAAAGCATGGTTGACGGAGGCAAGCGGAACGGTCCATCTTGAGAATGAGAAGTCTGTCCAGTGATGGTAATGGGTAAAAAATTCCAGCAGCGACGGGTCCAGCCGCTTCGTGAGGCACCCCAAAGGTGATAGCGCAAGGCACGGCCCCCGCCCT
>NZ_RZSW01000068.1:0-17641 GCF_003997375.1 Mesorhizobium sp. M5C.F.Ca.IN.020.29.1.1
CGTTCACCACGTGGACGAGGGGCAGATGACCAAGGTTTGGGAATCCTTGCCGGCAGAAATCAGGCGCGCCGCGGAAGGTCAGCAAGCGGCGTGAAATGGCGCCCAGACCTCGATGGTCTCGGCCGTAACGCTTCTTTGGGGAAATGGAAATGCCACTCACCCTTATCAGCCCTGCGTTTCCGGCGGGCGGGAAAATCCCTGAAAGGTATACCCGTGACGGCCAGAACGTCTCGCCGCCGCTGAAGTGGTCCGGGGTTCCGGATGGTGCGAAGAGCCTTGTTCTTGTCGTGCAGGATCCGGACGCGCCGAGCGGCACCTTCGGGCACTGGGCGGTGTTCAATATCCCGCCCGATGCCAGCGAGCTAGCCGAGGCGCAAGATGGCAAGCCAGGTCCGTCGGCACTTCGGCAAGGCACCAACGATTTCGGCAATGCCTATTACGACGGCCCACAGCCGCCGGTGGGACATGGCGTCCATCATTATCATTTCCGGCTGGCCGTGCTCGACGTGCCGAGCCTCAGTGTGCCGGGACAGGCGGGCGTGCAGTCTGTCTGGAAGGAAGCCCAGAAGCATGCGCTGGAGCAGACTGAGCTGGTCGGAACCTACGCACGGTAACGCCGGCCGTGTCAGTCGCCGCCTTTTTTTACAGCGCGGGCAAGCGGTTTTCGAGCCGGGCCGTGGATAACCGTGCCGTCGGCGGCGAAAATCGAGCCATGACAAGGACAATCCCAGGTGTTGTCCGCGTTGTTCCAGGTCACGGTGCAACCCTTGTGGGTGCAGGTCGCCGAAACGGGGTGGAGTACTCCTTCAGTGTCTCTCCACGCCGCGATCTTTTCGTCACCCCTGACGATCACACCGCCCATGCCGGGCGCAATGTCGTCGATGCTTGAGACAATCGATTGGCTGCGGCCATTCCTATGAAAGTCCTCGGGATAAGACCGCGCCGGATCATAGAGCTTTTGCCATGGGCTCGGCCGAGCGCAGATCAAATCCGCGATCATCGTGCCTGCGGCCGTTCCATTGGTGATGCCCCAGGCGTTGAATCCCGTGGCAATATGAAAACCGGAGGCTTTGTCCGGATCGGGTTCGCCGGCATATGGAACTCTATCGGCCGTATCATAGTCCTCGTTACACCAGCGCCACGCCGCGTCCCCAACCGGAAGGCTCATTCTTGCCCATTGTTCCAGCTCGACGAACCGTTTCGCCACGTCGCCGTCCTGGCCCGTGTCGAATTTGGGACCGAGCGCGACCAGCAGCGGGCCTTCGGCATCGCGCCCGGTGCGGATGGAATGCGTTGGATCGTCGATGCCGATGAACATGCCGTCGACAGCAAGAGGGTCATCGATCCGGAACGCCATGGCAGTGTGGCAGCGCGGCTGGGTCCGGTTCGCCATACCGACGGGGCTCTTCACCGTCATGTTGGTGGCGACGACCACATGCTCGGCGTGGACGGTGCCGCTGTCGGTGACGACGCGCCAGCGGCTTGCCTCGCCGATCGAGATCGCGCGGCTGTTTTCGAAAATCCGTCCGCCACGGGCCGTCACCGCTCGAGCCAGGCCAACCAGATACATCGCCGGATTGAACTGCGCCTGGTCTGAAAAACGCAGAGCGGCGGCCGTTTCGAAAGGGAGCGGCGCGCGCTCGAGACTATCGGCGTTCAGCCCAACTTGCCGCGCGGCCTCTGCCTCGGCCACGATCTCCGCGCGCCGGCTTGCATCGCAGGTGTAGGTATAGGCGTCTTTGGCCTCGAGATCGCAGGGAATGCCATAGTTGCGAACCCATTCCCGGATCTGGACAGCGCCGGCGGAATTCGCATCGGCATAGGCTTGCGCCAGGTCCCGGCCGAAGGTGTCGATGAGATGGTGGTAGATCAGCGCGTGCTGCGTCGTGATCTTGGCCGTCGAGCGGCCGGTCACCTGGCCGCCTGTCCGCAGGCCTTCGATGACGATCACCGACCGACCGGCCTCGCAAAGGCGAAGCGCCGTCGTGAGCCCGACAATCCCGGCGCCCACGACAACGGCCTCCGCATGGATCGAGCCCTCGAGCGGGGGAGAATTCGTAGCGGGGGCTGCCGCCACCCAACAGCTTCCCGATTTTCCTGAAAGAATGGCCATTTCACCGGCGTCCCATGCGTTTGAGGCATCTCCACAACCCGCGCCGACGCGAAAACGTTCCCGGATTTACGGCGCGCACCATCGGGTTACCTGAGGCAGGTGTCGCAAGCCGCTTGGCAGAGCCCAAAGAAGAGTTCGAGGTATGGGATGATCCGCATCCAGTATTCTGGCGACAAACCAATTCGTACCTTGTTTTCCCCTGTGCAATTGCGAACAATGGCATGGATTGATTCGGAGCTTGTCTATGCACGCACTGCAAGCGGCCCTGGCTGCGGTGATCTTGAGCACTTCAGTCAGTTCTGGACTCGCCGATGACAATTCTCCCTTTATTTATTTTGCGACCCAAGACCCTTTCACAGACGGTCTGCCGACCAAGAATGATGTTTATGTCTTTGGTGGCGTGTTTGCGAGCGGGGCCTTCGGGGACACGATCAATGTTTTTGGTGCCGACTACACGGACAACTATATAATCGGAGCTGCATACGGCCGCGATCTCGTCGATATAGGCGCTGGTTTTGTTCTTGGTGGCGTCACCGGCGCGGCCATAAGATTTGGCCAGGACGACGATACGTCTGGCGAACTTTGGGCCGGAGCGCGACTTCGCCACCAGGGCCTTGTCATTGGTGATTTGGCGATTGCGCCCGCACTTACCGCTGGATTCAGTGCCGTTACAGGCCCTACCGAGATCGAGCGCGATCGCGAAATCCGCTACGATGGCGATGCATCATTCCTCGGCTTCGTTGGTGCGGAGCTTTCGTTCAGAGTCAGGCAAGCTCCCAATGTCGAACTTGTCTACCAACTCCACCATAGATCCGGCGCTGATGGTACAATTGGCGATATGAACGAGGGTTCTAATGCGAACACTCTTGGAATCCGTTATCGCTTCTAATGCTCGCTGCTGTTGGTCTTTGGCCTGCGCCCACGTGTCCCGTATTGGGCTCACAGTGAAGACGGCGACACTTTCGTGATAGGTTTGCACGGGAGATGGCGACCGTGGCTCCAATAAGGGATCACTTGTGAGCGAAGCAGCCAGGAGAAGGCGGCCGGCGGCACTTTCGGAGAAGAGGTTCTGCGGCGGTTCGGCACCGGTCTCAATGCCGATCGGCATGAGAAACCATTGAAATCTCAGGCGTGCAGGGTCACCTGTCGCGCCATTTCGCACTCACGCTATATCCTTCAGAGTGTCGAGCGGCCCTTTGAGCGCAGACCTGGGCTGGATCAACTCTGGCGCAATCAGGAAGGTCTGTGGCGTCGTCGTCGCGTTATCGATCAGCTCGAACGCCTTCGTAATCATCGCCTCAATGTTCTGCCGCACCATGATTACCGGGAAGGGCAGGAAGGAGCCGAACGGATCGTAGTCGTAGCAACCGACGACGAGCTCACTAAACATCTCCGCCGGCCGGCCCGCCATGAAACGCAGCAGACCTTCCATATTGATCGACGAATTGACGAACAGCGCGCGCGGCAGCTTGCCATGGCGTTGGTAAAACGCCTCGAAGGCACGCAAAGTTATATCGGGCGAATACCCGGAGGACTGCACACCGTCTTCAGGGTCGGCGCCCAGCAGTGCCTTCTTGGTCGCATGGAAAGCGGCGATGCGTTCGCGGCTGGCATGGTCGTTGCGGCCGCCAAACAGAAACAGCTCGTCCGGCCGCAGAGGATCCTCGTTGCCGAAGCGGCGGATGATTGCTTCCGTCAGCATCCGTGCGCCCTCATAATTGTCGCTGATCACCGAATGCGCCTTCGCTCCCGGCAGGTCGATGTTGATATGCCTCAGCCCCGCCGGTTCGCAGACCTCGTGCACGCCGTCCGGATCGGTGGCGCCGACGATGAAGAGCTGGTCGATTGAATAGGAGATCAGCGTCTCCGCGGTCCGCCGTTCCTCTTCCGGGTCGCGGCTGGCGCTAACCACGACCGGGCATTGGCCGCGGCTGCGCACATGCCCCTCAAACGTCTGCGCCATGGAGGAGAAGTAGCGATTGTCGTGGACGGGCAGCATCAGGCCGACCAGGCCCGATCGCGAGCGTCGCAAGCCTCGCGCCTGCAGATTGGTGGTGTATTGGTGGAGTTCGGCGAGGCCGAGAATTGTTTGCGCCGTACTTTCCTTGATGCGGCGCTTGCGCCAAGTGCCGTTCAGGACGGCACTCACGGTCGAGGGCGAACTGCCCGATAGCACGGACAGGTCATAGATCGTCGCCTTTTTCTTGACCCGCTGATCCATCTGGCCCTCCCGCGCGTCTTTTTAGAGCAAATATCCCGCTTGACGAGAGCTTCTCCATGCATAATAGTTTCTGCACCATCGATTGTGCAAGCGGAAACCGGTGGATAATCGATGGGGAGTGCCCGTGTTTTCGGGGAGGTTTCTAACGGCCGCCGTCGTTCGACGGCTCGAGTGTGTTCCACTAGGAACGTTATGGGAGGAGTACAGATGAAAAAGCTCATGATCGCGGCGCTTGCCGCGACCCTTTTGCTTGGCGGATCGTTCGCTGCAATGGCACAGCAGGCCGGCAAGGTCGGCGTCGTCGTAAAGATCGGCGGCATTCCGTGGTTCAACGCAATGGAGGCGGGTATCAAGGAGCGCGGCCAGAAGCTCGGCGTCGACGCGTTCATGGTTGGCCCAACCAGCGCCGATCCGGCACTGCAAGTTCGCGCCATCGAGGATCTGATCGCACAGGGGGTCAAGGTCATCGGTGTGGTGCCGAACGATGCCAAAGTGCTTGAACCGGTGCTGCAGAAGGCCAAGGACGCCGGCATCATCGTCATCACGCATGAATCGCCTGGCCAGAAGGGCGCCGACTGGGATTTCGAACTCGCGTCCGCGACCGGCTTCGGCGAAGCTCATGCCAAGCTCCTGGCGGAGAAGATGGGCGGCAAGGGTGAGTATGCAGTGTTCGTCGGCTCGCTGACGGTGCCGCTGCACAATGCCTGGGCCGATGCGGCAATCGAGTATCTGAAGAAGAACTATCCCGACATGAAGCTTGTCGGCGAACGTTATGGTGTCGCCGAGGATGTGGACAAAAGCCGCAGCACTGCGCTTGACCTGATTTCCGCGAATCCCGGCTTGAAGGGCTTCCTGGCCTTCGGCAGCCAAGGCCCGATCGGCGCTGGCCGCGCAATCGAAGAGCGGCGGAAGGTGGGGGAAATATTCGTCCTCGGCCCATTCTCGCCAGGCCAGGGCCAGAAGCTCATCAAGAACGACGCGATCTCCGGCGGCTTCATGTGGAATCCGAAGCAGGCGGGCGAGGTTTTCGTCACGCTGGCCGACCATCTCATGAAGGGCAACGAGATCAAGGACGGCGATACGATCGAAGGGCTAGGGACAGTCAAGCCCGACTTCGAAAACCGTAACATCATCGTCGATCAGCTGGTCCCCATCAACAAGGATACTGTCGACGATCTCGCGGCGATGGGCCTGTAAAGCCTCCCAAGGCTATGGCAGCCGGGCTGGCCTCGAGCCGGCCCGGCTGCAGGACTGCAAACGGGATTGAATCCAGGGTTTCAACTCGATGGCTGATCAGGCACTCGATGGCGCCACATCACGGCCGTTGCTGTCGCTCCGCAACACGAACATGACGTTTGGCGGCGTGAAGGCGCTGAAGAATGTCAGCTTTGAGGTGCTGCCGGGCGAGGTGCATTGCCTCGCCGGCGAGAACGGCTCCGGCAAGAGCACGCTGATCAAGGTCATTACGGGCGTGTACAAGCCCGAGGCGGGCGCCGTGATCGACTATGATGGCCAGAGCTACTCCAATATGTCGCCGGTTACGGCGCAGGCCGGCGGGATTCAGGTTATCTGGCAAGACCTCGCCCTGTTTCCCGAGATGACTGTCGCCGAGAACATCGCGTTCCAGACTGTCATCGGCCGCTGGCCGCGGCTGGTGAACTATGCCGAAATGCGCCGTGTCGCGACCAACGCCCTGCAACGTCTTGGTGTGACCCTCGATGTCGATTTAGCACTCCACCATTTTCCCATCGCACAGCGGCAGATCGTAGCAATCGCGCGCGCCCTCGTCGGCGAGGCGAAGCTCGTCTTCATGGACGAGCCGACGGCGTCGCTCACCCAATCCGAAACCGACTATCTGCTGGACATTGTGCGCAATCTGTCGGCGTCGGGCGTCGCCGTTGTGTTCGTCAGTCATCGCTTGGCGGAGGTTCTTGAAATCTCCAGCCGCGTCACCGTGCTGCGCGACGGCGCGCTGGTAGGCGTCTATCCAACCAAGGGCCTGACCCAATCGCGCATCACCGAGCTGATGACGGGCAAGACCTTCGACTATTCCGTCCTGCATCGGGATTTGAGCAAGAGCCCGGTCATGCTTGAGGTCGAGGGACTGTCGCGGCCCGGCGAATTCCAGGATGTGTCCTTGGCGGTCCGGCGCGGCGAGACGCTCGGCATCACCGGGTTGCTCGGGGCAGGGCGCACCGAGCTGGCGCTGACATTGTTTGGCATGCGCAAGCCGAAATCGGGCTCTGTCGTCCTGGATGGCAAACCCGTTCGCTTCGGTTCCAATCGTGACGCGATCGCCGCCGGCGTCGCCTATCTTTCGGAAGACCGGCTGTCGCTCGGCCTCATTCAGCCCCAGGCAATCGCCGACAACATGGTCATCGCCTCGCTGGACAAGATCCTTTCGAGCGGTTTCATTTCGAGCGATCGCAAGCGATCTCTGGTCAATCGCTGGATAAGGGATCTCGGCGTCAGGATCGGAAAGCAGGACGACGCGATCTCGACCCTGTCGGGGGGAAACCAGCAACGTGTCGCCATTGCAAAATGGCTGGCGACCGATCCGAAGCTGCTTATCCTCGACGCACCGACAGTCGGCGTCGATGTCGGCGCGCGCGCCGGCATTTTCGACATCGTTTCCAAGCTCGCAGACAGCGGCCTGGCCATTATCCTGATCTCGGACGAGGTGCCTGAAGTCTATTTCAACGCGGACCGTGTGCTGCACATGGCTCAGGGGCGCATTGTCGGCGAATATGCACCGGGCGCTACGACCCTCCAGGCGATCGAGGAGGCGGTCTATGCGTAGGTTTGTCCGCTCCCACGCAACGGAACTGGCTTTGCTGGCCGTTATCGCAGTCATCTGCGTCTTCCTTTCGTTCGCGACAGACCGGTTCTTCACCCTCGGCAACGCGTTTGACCTTCTGAACACCAGCTCGGTCAACATCATTTTCGCCGTCGGCCTGCTCGTCGTGCTGGTCGCCGGCGGCATTGACATTTCCTTCGCGGTTGCTGCCTCCGTTGTGCAATATCTGACGGCGACCGTCCTCGGCTGGGTCGGCGGCGGCAATTGGATTATCGGCGTCATCATCGCTGGCGCATTGGGCGTCGCGTTGGGCTGCATCAACGCCTTCCTGATCCACGGGTTCAGAATCATTTCGATCGTCGCCACGATTTCGACTTTCAACATTTTCTTCGGCTTGCTGATGTTCTTCACAGGCGGCGTGTCGATCTACAATCTTCCGGACTGGCTCACCAACCGTGTCGTGCTGTTCGAGCGAGAGATGGCTGACGGCAGCTGGGCGGAAATCACCCTACCTGTGCTCATTATGGTTATCTGCGTGTTCGCTACCTGGGCGTTGATCACGCGCACCACCACTGGGCGCCAGCTCTACGCATTTGGCGACAATCCGGAGGGGGCGCGCCGCTTCGGCATCAATATTGGTGCCATGCAGTTTATTGCATTCGGCTGGCTGGGCCTGATGGCGGGCATCGCCGGTCTCGTGCAAGCGCATTACGCGCAGGAAGTGGTGCCGAACGCCCTTTATGGTCGCGAACTCGACGTCCTGGCAGCCGTGGTCCTTGGCGGTGCGCGGCTCGGCGGCGGCAAAGGCAGCGTGCTCGGCTGCATTCTGGGCGTTCTGTTGGTCTCGATCACCCAAAACGGACTCAATTTGATGGGTGTATCGCCTTTCGCGTTCAAGATGATCGTCGGCGCCATTATTCTTGCCGCCATCACCCTGTCGAACACCAGCATCGAACGCCTGCTGCCGTTCCTGAAAAGCCGGCGGGTGCCTTCATGACGGTTTTGATTGAACGCGCCCGCAACGCGCTCGGCCCCGAACTAGCAGGTCCGCTCGCCGCGTTCGTAGCGGTTATGGTCGTGTTCGGCTTTGCCGCGCCGAACTTCTTTTCCCGTGCCACCTTTGGATCGGTCGCCTTCCAGCTGCCGGAACTCGGCCTCCTCACGCTTGCCATGCTGCTGCCGATCCTGACCGGCGGCTTGAACCTGGCCATCACCTTCACGGCCAACATGGCCGGCCTGACGCTGGCTTGGGTACTGCAAAGCCAGGGAGGCGTCGACGCAGGCATCGGCGCCTTTGTCCTTGGCTCGATCCTTGCCATCGCGATCGGAGCACTGAGTGGGCTGATCATGGGCCTCGTCATCGCCTACACCAAGGCTCACCCGATCCTGGTCTCGCTGTCGATGATGATCTTCCTGCGCGGTCTCGGCGAATTCCTGACGCGCGGCGGCGACGTGTCCGGCGTTCCCGGCTTCTTCGCGGCGATCGGCTACGGTTCGATCTTTGGCATCCCGGTACCGTTGCTCATCTTCATCGCTTGCGTGCTGATCTGGCAGGTCTTGCTGACGCGCATGAAGCTAGGCTTCAACACCTACATGATCGGCTCCAATATCGAGGCCACGCGCTATTCCGGTATCAATACGCGCAAGGTGCAGGTTCTCGTCTACACATTGTCGGGAGCGATGTGCGCGGTTGCCGGCATCATCATGCTGGCGCGCTTCAATTCGGTGCGTGTCGGCCACGGCGAGTCTTACCTGCTGATCACCGTGCTTGCCTGTTTTCTGGGCGGCGTCAATCCGTTCGGCGGCTTCGGTCGAGTGATCCCGGTCTTCGTTGCGCTGGTCGTGCTCCAGCTTCTGTCCTCGGGACTCAATCTGATGGGCGCGAACCAGCATCTTGCGACGGCGGTCTGGGGGATTTTGATGATCACGGTGATGATCCTGCGCTGGCTTGCCGGGCGCCTCAAATTCCTAAACACAAACAGAGGATGAGTTAGATGCATGGTTTTGGGGTCCACACCTCGATGTGGACGATGAACTGGGACCGGGCCGGCGCGGAGAAGGCGATCGCGGCTTCGGTCAAATACGGGATGGACTTTATCGAGATCGCGCTTCTGAACGCGCCGGCGGTCGATGCCGCGCATACACGCGCCTTGCTCGAAAAGCACAATCTTCCTGCGGTTTGCTCGCTCGGCCTGCCGGAGCGCGCCTGGGCCTCGGTGCGGCCGGATGCCGCCATCGAACATCTCGAAGAGGCCATCGACAAGACGGCGGAAATGGGCGCGCTGGCGCTTTCCGGCGTGATTTTCGGCGGTATCGGCGAACGCACCGGCGTGCCACCGACCGAAAAGGAATATGACAACATCGCGCATGTGCTGACCGTCGCCGCCAAGCACGCCAAGAAGCGCGGCATCGAACTCGGAATCGAGGCCGTGAACCGCTACGAGAACCATTTGATCAACACCGGCGCGCAGGCCGTCTGGATGGTCGAGAAAATCGGGGCCGACAACATCTTTGTTCATCTCGACACCTACCATATGAACATCGAGGAGAAGGGGGCAGCCAATGGCATTCTGGCCGCCCGCGATCACCTGAAGTACATCCACTTGTCCGAGAGCGATCGCGGCACACCAGGCACTGGCAACTGCCCCTGGGACGAGATTTACGCAACGCTGGCGGCGATCGGTTTCAAGGGCGGACTTGCCATGGAAAGCTTCATCAACATGCCGCCGGAAGTCTCCTACGGTCTCTCGGTCTGGCGCCCGGTCGCGAAGGATGAGGCCGAGGTGATGGGCAATGGCTTGCCGTTCCTGCGCAACAAGGCTCGCCAATACGGTTTGATCTGACACGATGGGTGACGGGCAGAAGGCGGACGGCGCGAGGATCGCCGTCTTCGATGTCGGGAAGACCAATATTAAGCTCTCCGCGATGACGCTCGACGGCGTGCTCGTGGAGAGCCTCTCTGTCCACAACGAAGTGCGGCCCGGTCCACCTTGGCGGCAGCACGACCTCAAGGGCATTAGCGACTGGCTGTTCGGCTCGCTTGCCAGTTTGTGCCGCCATCACCCGCTGGAAAAGGTGGTCGGCACCGGACATGGCTCCGCGGGAGTTCTGGTGAACGCAGATCCCGACGAGACGTCCGCCCTGCCGATGATTGACTACGAGCAGGATCTGCCGCCCGCAATTCGCGATGGCTACGCGCCGCTTTCGGGCGATTTCTTCGATCGCGGCAGCGCGATCATGCTAAAGGCCGCCCACCAGGCGCGCCAGCTGTACTGGATGCAGCAGGTTGATCCGGAGCGCGTCGCCCAGGCTCGCTGGTATCTGGCCTTGCCGCAATATTGGGCCTGGCGGCTGTCAGGCGTGCCATCGGCCGAAACGACGATCCTCTCGGCGCAATCGCATCTATGGAACAATGTGCGCAAGCAGTGGTCGCCCATTGTCGCGGGGCAGGGGTGGCAGCGCCTCATGCCACCATTCCATCCGGCCTGGGAGACGTTGGGGCCAATCCGGCACGATCTGGCGCGCCGGCACGGCATACCGGAAAAGCTGTCTGTCCTGACTGGCGGCCACGACAGCAGCCTGAACCTCTACCGCTACCAGGCGGCAGGCATGCGCGACGCCTGCGTGATCTCTACCGGAACCTGGATTGTCGGAATGTGCGCGGCGACACCTCTCGACCACCTCGATGAAAACCGCGGAATGGTGCTGAACAGCGACGTGACGGGAGGCCCGGTCGGCGGCGTTTTGACCATGGGCGGACGAGAGTTCAGTCATGTGGCAGGACAGGGGCAAGAAGAAACTGCGGCCGACGCTGCGCTGGTCAGCTTGTTGATTGAGCGCGGCACCTTCGCATTGCCGTCGTTCGGCGACGATGACGGCCTGTTTCCCGGCAGCGCTGGGCGCGGCCGGTTTGAAGGGCCGCCTGCAGAAACCCCTGCTGAGCGCAAAGCGCTCGCCGTGCTCTATGCCGCGCTGCTGACGACCGAATGTATCGATGCGCTGAACGAAGACGGGTTGGTTGCATTGGATGGCACCTTCCTGAGGGATCCGCTCTACGCCACGTTTGTTGCCGCGCTGCGGCCAAACGCCGAAACGGTCTACAACCTCGACTCCTATGGCACCGCTTCGGGTGCGGCGTTACTTGGCGAACATGAAACTCGTGACACGCCGGCTCCCATCGCACTCAGCCGGCCGACCGCCTTTGCCGGCGACCGTAACGCGCTCGCAGCCTATGGACAGCGGTGGCGCGAACTGGCGAAGCGAAACAACTTGCAACAGGGCAACACCAGCAAAAGGGACAATCGATGACCGATGACAGCGCGCTGCGCCGCGAGATGGTCGATGTTTGCCGCCGGATGAACTCCAGCGGTATCAACCAGGGCAATGCCGGCAACCTGTCGGTGCGCTGCAGCGACGGTTTCCTGATCACGCCCTCGTCGCTGCCCTACGAAACGATGACGCCCGAAGACATCGTCGAGATGGGCTTTGACGGCACCTATGTCGGCCGACGGCCCTCCTCGGAGTGGCGCTTCCACCGTGACATTTTGAGGGAGCGGCAGGAGATCAACGTCGTGCTGCATTGCCACTCGCTCTACGCCACGACGCTGGCCTGCCATCACAAGACGATCCCGAGCTTCCACTATATGACAGGAGTGGCTGGCGGTACGACGATCCGCTGCGCGGAATACGCAACCTTTGGCACGCAGGCCTTGTCCGACAATGCCTTGGTTGCACTCAAGGAACGCTTCGCCTGCCTGCTTGGCCAGCACGGCCAAATTTCGCTCGGCAAGACCATGGAAGCGGCGTTGTGGCTGGCGAACGAGGTCGAAACCCTTTCGCGCATGTATGTCCAGGCGCTTACACTTGGTGAGCCGCCCGTCCTTTCCGACGAGGAGATGGCACGGGTGATCGAGCAGATGAAGAAGATGAGCTATGGCCAAGCGCCGGATCCGGAGGGAACGAACGATTTGGCACGGCCGCGCGACGCTGCGGTCTAGCGCTGCTCCGGCAGATTTTGGTGGCGAGAGGTCTGTTTTTCCCGGTGGGCCGCAATAAGCTCGACAGTGGCAGGTGAAGACTAAGATGTCCCCCTTACGGCAAACGTTGAATCAAATCGTTCAGCAAAAGCAGCAACGCGCCGGCAAAGACAGCCGCAGCCGCGTCGTCCAGCATGATGCCGAGTCCACCCCTTACCTTCTCATGCACGACGCCGATGGGCCAAGGCTTGACGACATCGAAAAACCGGAAGGCAAGGAAACCTGCTGCCCACCAGACCGGGTCGAGCGGCAGCATGGAAAGTGTTGCGGCGGTGCCGAAGGTCTCGTCAACGACCACGATCTGCGGATCCTCCGTCCCGGTATGGGAGACGACATGCGACGACGCCCATACTCCCACGGCGAATAAGGCCATATAGGCGAGCACGATCAGCCAAGGCGATGCAGGTATCAGGACCGCGGCAAGAGCCACTCCGACGCCCGCGCCGGCCGTGCCCGGCCATAACGGAGAGAATCCTGCGCCGGCAGAGGTCGCGAGTAGGCAAGCAAACTTAGGCAGAAATTTACGCATGGAGTTTCGGACGGCTTCCCCGTGAATTGTAAATAGGCATTATAGTCACATCTTTCGGGATACTGCCGCTAGACTGCCAGTCGGTGTGCGGCGGCAGACACGACGGGCATTGCAGAAACTTCGGAACAACATCGGACGGTTATAGCAGCAACCGAAATTTTCCGTTTCGCCGACAGCTTGACAGTTCTCTGGCTACCTTAATCCATTGGCGGCATTCGCCAAAGAAACGCTGCTGGTTGAGCCGGCCTGATCCGGTCTCCGCCGCGCTGACCACCTCGGTCGGCGCCGACGGGCTGGAACGAACCCACAATTTGCCGGTTAAGCTTCGCGGAACGACATCATAAGAGGAGCAAAGTCATCATGATCGCCGGTCTCATGAAACGTCGTATCGACCCGCTATGGGAGCACGCCGCTTCTCCGCTGATCGGGATCGGCATGACCCCGAACCAAGTTACAGCCGGCGGTCTGGTGCTCGTCGCCCTGTCGTGCGCCGCCTATGTGTACCACCAGTCAAGCCTTGCCTTTGGCCTTTGCCTCGCGTTGGCCTTCACCTTCGACGCGCTGGACGGTGCGGTCGCCCGTCGGAGACATATGAGCACGAAGGCCGGTGGCTATTTCGACGCCATGGCCGACCGCTATCAGGAACTTGCCGTGTTTGCGGCAATAGGCTGGGTCGCCGATCTGTGGGCGATCGCAATGATCGCATTCGCCGGCGGAATCCTCACCAGCTACGCCAAGGCGCGGACGGCGATCGAAATCCCCATAGAAAACCAGGCGTGGCCGGATTTCTTCGAACGGATGGAACGTCTGGTGTTCATTTGCGTGCTGTTAGTCGCCGATGGATTGGCGATCGCCATGGGCGCCGCTTCGCCTTGGTTTCTCACGGGCGGGTTCGCGCTTTACGCACTGCTGGCAAACGCCACAGCTCTGCAACGGATCAATCGCGCATTTGCCATGCTCAAACGAGCGGACGCGAAGCAGCCGTGAGACGCGAAATCCCATACTGGTTTTGGGCGGCGGAAAACGCGAGGCGCTGTCGCGGGCACAGTCGGTTAAAAACAATCCTCCCGGGGCCTGCGTCATCTCTGGGCATAGCGAAGTTGCTGACCCCTGTGGGCCAGATGTCCGCACCCTCATTAGACCGTTTCGAGCCGGCTGAACCGAACCGGGATGAGTTTGCGAGTCTTCAGTTGCCCTACCGAATCCTTGTCGATGACCGTCAGCAACTGCCCTTGTTCAGGGCCCACAGGCAGAACCAGGCGGCCCCCCGGCTTGAGCTGCTCAAGCAAAGCCGGCGGCGCCCGCCCAGCCGCGACGGTGACTAGGATCTTATCGAATGGGGCGTGCTCGGGCCAGCCGCGAGACCCGTCACCGACACGAATGCTGATATTGGATAGACCGAGGCCCTGCAGGAGAGTCTCGGCATGGCTTGCGAATTCCTCGATGATTTCGACGCTCCAAACGTGCCCGGCGAGTTCCGCGAGGATTGCGGTTTGGTAGCCCAGGCCGGTGCCGATCTCGAGCACCGCCTCGTGCGGCTGGAGAGCAAGGAGATCGGTCATGAGAGCGACGATGAACGGCTGCGAGACGGTTTTGTCGAAGCCGATCGGCAGTGGCATGTCCTGATAGGCATAAGGCGCGACCGAGCTCGGCACGAAGAGATGGCGCGGCACCCGCTGCATCGCTGCCATCACCCGTTCATCGAGCGCCGCCTTGCCGAGTTCTTCGCTTGCAAGGTCGGTATGGATTGCAATCATCTCGACCATGTGTCTGCGTAGAACTGCGAGGTGTTTTTCATTCATTGGCTTCATGACGGTGGGGCTTTCCTCGACCAGCTTGCTGCCAGATAGGCTTATATCCTGTTCGTCACAGCAACGCCCGCCATCGTTTCCGGTTGCGGGTGCCCGCGGCCAACCGGAGGTAATTTTGGCGTTGCGTCTTGGCATCGGCGGCGGCCCCGGAGATCCCGTGCCATGTCGCCATAACGGGTATGTCCTGGATCGCGGTGATCGAACAATGAACGGCATTGCGTGCATGCGTGGGCAGCCGGCGATCTCAACCGGGGCGTTGTCGTTGCAGTAGTGGACGCCTGTTTCACCGAGCGAGGCTGCGACTGCATGGCTTCGGGCAGCGGGAATGCCGCGACGGGCAGTTTTGGGAGGTTCCTCACTCACCTACACAATCGGAGTTCCTAAATATCCGGCTAAAGTCCGAAGGCCGCTACTTTATCGCTTCCAGGAGTGCTGAGTGGAACTCGCCGGGGGGCCTCTGCCTTGCCGCTCGGCCGTCGTGGTTGAATCCTCGCATCAGCTAAAGTAGAGAAAGTTGATGGAACTACCGGCCTGATGTGCCATTTTACCACGTCGTGAGAGAAGACGAAGGCAAATGAGCCAGCACAATGCCACTGTGATAGGCGTCGTGGTGCCCATGTTCAATGCCGAGAGAACCATTCTCCAGACGCTGACCAGCATCTGCCAGCAGAGCCACCAGGCGCTGGACATAATCGTTGTGGATGATGGGTCGACGGACCGGTCCGCGTCAATCGTGGCCGCCTATGCCGAGCAAGATCGGCGTATACGCCTTTTCAGGCAGCCGAACGCGGGTGTTGCGCACGCACGCAACAGCGGCGCAGCTGCCACCGATGCGGAGTTTCTAGCGTTCGTGGACGCGGATGATCTTTGGGCTCCGTCCAAAATCGCATTGCAACTGCGCGTCCTGCAGGAAGGAGGCTCGTCAGCTGGCCTAGCATATTGCTGGTTTGCGGAGATCGACGAGGACGGTCGGATATTTTCACTCAAACAGCCCGATGCCGATGGTCGCGTGCTGCAACGCATGTGCAGAAACAACTTTGTCGGTAACGGAAGTTCGATGCTTGTACGTCGCTCCGCATTCGAGCGGGCGGGACAGTTTGATCCTTCCCTGAGGGCGAGGAACGCACAAGGCTGCGAAGATTTTCTAATGTGCCTCAGAATAGCGGAGAATTACGAGTTTCGTGTCGTGCCACAATATCTTGTGGGTTACCGTAGGACGAGCGGCAACATGTCGAGCGATGTCATGCAGATGTTTCGTTCGTATCAAATTGTCCTAGCCGAGTTTCACGAGAAATATCCGCAATTTGGGGGCGATCTCAATGCCCATCTGCTTGACACGATCAATTCGCTTGCCGTGAGAGCTTTGCTTCAAGGGCGGCCTTCCGCAGCCTGGTACCTGTCGAAGAAGCTCTTTGTACTGGAGCCGCGCACGGCCATTTCACGTCTGCCTCACACGGTCGACGTCTTCTGCCGCGGATTGGTCCCTCGCTGGATCAAGGTTCGAGTGAAACGGATGCGAAACGCCGAGTCTCGGCCTCTCTATGACAAGATTTATCTGGAGAGGTGAGTGCGTCCCTGTTCGGGCGTACCGAGCCGGAGCTGTTGAAGCTAGATGCTTGATGCCAGGCTTTGGCGGCGCACGCGGCAGTCACGTCATTGCCCGGACCCTGAGCGGCCACCAGAACGATCTTTGCCCCGGACCACATTTCCATAGGACACGTGCAACTACGCGCCGCCTCTATACAGTATTTAATTGTTTAGTTCGCGACCGCTCCTGGTGGGACCTCCAGCGTAATTGTGATGGTGTCACCCGGAGCAAGCAGAGTATCTTCAGTCGCCTCGGTCGTCGCTGCCTGTCCGTCAGTGGAGCGGGTTACACCGATCGTAATTCGGTCCCCTTCGCCTACAAGGTCGCTGCGCATCTGCATCACGTAGGCGATTTGTTTGGTCAATGAATCCATCTCAGCGCGCATTTGCGTCATCGCCGCTCGTTCAGCCTGCAAGTCAGCCAACAGGTCAATTCGACCCTGGTCGATAAGCTTGTCTAGACTGCGCTGCAAGTCCCCTTGGTCGCGTTCAAGTCGAGCGATCTCAGCGTTGGTTTGCAACGCGCGGGTCGCTGACAAGAGCACTGCGCGTTGAGCATCGTTGACCCTCGTGATCTGGATCAGACCTTTTTCGAAGAGCTTCTTGAGGCGATCAAGTTCCGCTGCATCTGCGGCTGCGCCCGCTTGATCCGCCTTCTGCTGCTCCTTCAGGTAGCCCATTCGCTCCGCCGCCTTGGTTGTAGCCAACTTAATCGAAGCGCGCTCTTTCTCCTGATCCGCATAGACAGCTTCAAGATGCTTCCCCTCCTGCTGCAATGCTTCGTCGCGACGAGGTTCGAGGCTCGGGTCACGTTCTGTGTTCGGAACCTCAATCGCTCTGGCGCCGCTCAGCTGCGCCTCTATGCGAGCAGCCTTGATTTCGCTTTCCTGGTACTTGATGCGCAGAATGTGGAGGCGGCCGCCAAGGTCCGCTGCTGTCATTTCAGGGTTTTGAAGCTCACCGCGACCGAGCTGGTAGCCGCCGCCAGCCGCCACAGCCTGTCGGACAGTCATGCCGGGTCTGAAGGCCTGAGTCCCAGGAGAGGCAATGTCCCCGTCAATATAGACGGGTCTGTATTCCTCAATATCAACTACAATCTGATCCGGGTAAAACCCAGTCCAAGTCTCAGTGCCGTCGGCGGATCGTTGTGGAAGGGATTTTGGTTTTAAACCCTCAATTACCTCCTTGCGAACATCCTCTATTGTCTTCCCGAGAACGGTTAGGGGGCCCAGGACCGGCAACACGATTACACCGCTTTGGTCGATGACAGCTCGCTTTTGCATCTCGGGATAGCCTAAGACAGCGAAGCCGATCACGTCGCCAGTCTGCAGACGGTACTCGCCGACATTGTACTCCTCCGCTAGGGCAAGGCCATTCGACGGATTCGAGTATGCGAAAAACAAAAACACGCAAGCGAGCGCAGCGCAGCTGCCTGCCCGCATCCAGCGCACCGATCTATTCAACATTCGCGATCACCCCGCAATGTTTAAGCATGACGTCGACGCAGACCTTTCTCACAACGCCATTCCTTTGAGGCGAATTTACGC
>NZ_RZSW01000690.1:0-2653 GCF_003997375.1 Mesorhizobium sp. M5C.F.Ca.IN.020.29.1.1
GCTTGGCATGGCGCTGCGCGCCGCACGCGCGCAGGTGCACGAGAACTACATCGTCGCGCAGACCAAGGATTCGCTTGTCATCGTCGACCAGCATGCAGCGCATGAGCGGCTGGTCTACGAGGCGCTGAAGAACGCGCTGCATGCGCGCGCCGTGCCGTCGCAGATGCTGCTTTTGCCCGAGATCGTCGACCTGCCGGAAGAGGATGCCGAGCGGCTTGCCATGCATTCCAGAACGCTGGCCCGCTTTGGGCTCGCCGTCGAGCGCTTCGGCCCGGGTGCGGTCGCGGTACGCGAGACGCCGTCGATGCTCGGCGAAACCAATGTCCAGCAGCTGGTGCGCGATCTTGCCGACGAGATCGCCGACAACGACACGGTCGACACGCTGAAGGAGCGGCTGGACAAAATAGCCGCGACCATGGCCTGCCACGGCTCGGTAAGGTCCGGCCGCCTGCTCAAGGCCGAGGAGATGAACGCGCTGCTGCGCCAGATGGAGGCGACGCCGGGGTCTGGCACCTGCAACCATGGACGGCCGACCTACATCGAGCTGAAGCTTGCCGATATTGAGCGGCTGTTTGGACGGCAGTGAAGGACCCAGGGCGCAGACCCCCACCCGGACCTTCGGTCCGACCTCCACACAAAGGGGGAGGTAGGGAGCCAAGCCTTACCCTCCCCCATGTGGGGAGGGTCGCTGCGAAGCAGCGGGGTGGGTCCGAAAAGAGACAGTCCCAACCCTCAGATTCACCTCTTCAAATTCACCACGATCACGCCTCCCAGCGCCAGTGCACCACCGAGAATACCGAGTAGCGTCGGTACCTCGCCCAGCCAGAAGAAGCCGATCAGCGTCGCCACCGGCGAAACCAGATAGAGGAAGTTCGAGGCACGGGCTGCAGGCAGACGGGAAAGTGCTGTTGCCCAGGCGGCGTAGGCGATGAGGCTGGGCACGATGCCGAGAAAGATCACGGCGCCGAGGCCGGCGCTATCGGCAACCGCCGCCTGCTTCAGGCTGCTCGGCAGGAAAGGCAGCAGGCAGAGCGCGCCGAGCACCATGTTCGAGGCCGAAATGGTCAGTGGATGATGACGGGCAAATAGCGGCTTTTGCACGATGGTGTTGACGGCCGAGCACAGCGCCGAGCCGAGGATGAGCAGCGCGCCGTTGTTGAAATGCAACCCTTGCCCCTCGCCCATGGCGATGATGCCGATGCCGGCGAAGGACAGGAATGTGCCGGCCCAGGCCAGGCCTGAGAAGCGTTCGCCGAGCAGCACCATCGCCATGATCGCGGTAAAGATCGGGCTGACATTGATGATGAAGCCGGCAGCACCAGCCGAAACGGTCAGCTCGCCGAAATTGAGCATTGCCGTGTAGAGCGCAACGAAGACGGCGCCGCCGAAGGCAAAGCGCCAAATCTCATCGAGCCGGGGCAGCGCCGGCTGCTTGACGGCGAGGAAGATCGCCGCCGGCACCGCCGCGATGGCGAAGCGCAGCGCGCCAAGTTCCAGCGGCCCGAAAGCCACGAGGCCGGCGCGGATCGCCGGAAAGGCGGAGGCCCAGCCAACCACTGTCAGTGCCACAGCAATGACTGCTGTGGTGTCCATCCGCTGTGTCGAATTCAATGTGCCGGTATAGGCGTTCATCTCGTACCCTCGGGCCTTTATTGTCCTGAAGACACAAACGCCTTTCCTGGCCGGTTGACAAACGACCAAATCGAGGATCACCTGTGACTATGGATCACAGCTCGGATGCGATGTTGCCGCTTGAAACCCTGCGCGCCTTCGACGCCGCTGCGCGGACGGGCAGCTTTTCGGCCGCTGCCGAAAAACTCAATCTCACCCATGGCGCCGTCAGCCGGCAGATCGCCAAGCTCGAGGACTGGCTCGGGCTGAAAGTGTTCGATCGCGGCGCGCGCGGCGTTTCGCTCACGATCGAAGGCAACCGGCTGCATCTGCGCACCACTGAGGCCTTTGCGCTGATATCCAGCAATTCGGACCGCTGGATCGAGCCGCGCGGCACCGCCGTGGTGCGGCTGACCTCTATCCCCTCCGTCAGCGGGCTGTGGCTGATGCCGCGCATGGCGGCGCTGGAAAACAACCCATCCAAGCTGCGCATCGTGCTCGACGTCGATATCCGTCAGGCGGATCTTGCCGACGAGGGCATCGATCTGTCGATCCGCTGCGGCCGCGGCCGCATTCCCAGCCGCGTCTCGGTACAGCTGTTCGAGGAACATGTGTTTCCGGTCGCCTCGCCGGACCTCGCTAGGGAGATCGGCCGTGGCGACCCAGCCCGGCTGCTCAAATTTCCGTTGATCAATGATTCGGACGCTTCGGCCTGGCGCGCCTGGTTTGCCGCCCAGGACATGGACTATCGCCCGCGTCCACAGGACCGCCGCTTCGAGGACTACAATCTGGTGCTCGATGCTGCCGCCCACGGCCTCGGTATTGCGCTGGCGCGGCCGCCAATGATCGAGCATCAACTGAAGTCAGGCCGCATCGTCGCTGTGGACGACCGCATCGTTCTCAGCCCGATATCCTACTGGCTAGACCGGCCTATAGGGCGACCGCGCGCCGCCGCCGCCGAGCTTGCCCGGCGCATTGCGGCCCAGGCCGGGCTGGCGCCGGAAAAGATCGAGGATTTCATCGTAGCCGAGCAGTAGGATGC
>NZ_RZSW01000691.1:0-2652 GCF_003997375.1 Mesorhizobium sp. M5C.F.Ca.IN.020.29.1.1
GTATATACGTCCGCCGTGACGGAAGGGCCCGGTACGCTCCCCGTTGAACCCGACCGTGCAGGTCCGCGATCAGTTGATCGAGGCCTCCTTCGTAGGTTCGCCAAGTCTGCCCGTCCACGCCGGGGGCCGCGTCACGCTTGAGCGCGTAGAACGCCGTCCTCAGCATTTCCGGGTTGATGTGGTGGAAGAGCGCGGTGAACTTCTCCTTCTTCCTTTGCCTTGCGGCTTGCCGTATGCGGTCCAGCGCATGGGACACACTTGCCCGGTCCTGCGCCCGGCGCGTGCTTTGCTGGTCCGCATTCCCCTTGGTTCCCGCCCTTCGCTCCTCCTGCTCCGTAGCCGGCAGGCCGGCCTTGTTCGCAGGGTTACTCGCTACTATGGCGGAATCAGACCCCTCGTGACCGTTCGTCACCGGCTACGGCTCCTCGCCTTCCCGATGCGGACCAGCCATGGCACGCCATGCTGGCCAATCACGAGGTCTCCCGGTTCCCGCGCAAGGAGCGTCCATGCATGCCAGGGTCTACGACCACGCCGGGTCGGGCAGGCACTTGCGATATCGCACCCTTCCGTATTGCCTTCCGCTGGATAGATGGCGTCGGCACCCGGGATAAGATCTGTTTCGCAATGGCTGGCCTGCATGCTCCCCTGTCAACGCTTCGCGCACAGCCTCACGGCTGCCCGCGCCTCGGGGCCAATGTGGATCGCTACTCCTTCATCGTGATGGACTTTCACCATCTACTCCTTGCCGGTTTGTACCGGCGCTCCTATCCGCATCGATCTTGGCGCATTTTCGTCTCCGCGGAATTCTTATGTTTAGCGGCGTGGCCACGACTGTTCATCCCGCCAATAATGGCTGGTCCTGCATGGTATAGCGGTATAGCTAACCAAGACGATCTTCAGCGGTGCGCCACGGCCGAAGCGTGTAGGGCCTCGACGAAGGCCTTCTGCATCTGCACGTACTCGGGGCGGTTGAGCTGGTTTTCGTTGAGCCAGGCGGAGTGGATGGCAATCACCACCTTGTTATTCGGATAGACGAGGATCCGCTGGCCAGCGAATCCACTGTGATCGTAGCCGTCATTGGAGATATACCAGAAATACCCATAGCCAATCCGATCATACCGATCAGATCTGGAGGGGAAGATCACTTGAGCACTGGTCGCCTCCGCCAACCAGTCTGGCGGCAGCACCTGGACGCCGCCCGCCTTGCCGCCTTCCATCATGAACTGTCCGAAGCGGGCTAAGTCGCGCAGGCTCATGGCGAGGCCGCCGCCGGCGTGCTCGTAGCCTGCCGCATCCACCGTCCAGACCGCGTCCTCCTCCATCCCGTAGGGCTGCCAGAGCTTCTCCGAAAGGTACTCTGAGAGCAACTTGCCGACCGCATTTGAGACCAAGATCCCGGCCAGGTGGGTGTCGGCAGTACTGTAATTGTACTTGGTGCCCGGCTGATCCGCTCTGGGCATGCGGCGCATGTACGAGACGACTGGACTGACGTCAGACTCGAGCACCGGGTACCACAAGGAGTACACGTCTGAGCGAGGGTCCATGTCATCTTCCACGCTGTACTTCACGCCCGAGGTCATGGTCATAAGCTGGCGGATGGTCACGCCCTCGTAAGCGCTGCCTTTGAGCTCATGAATATAGTCGGTGACTAGATCATCCATACTTTTGATGGCGCCATCCTGGATCGCAGCGCCGACCAGCATCGAAGTCACCGACTTGGAGACGGAATTGCATAGCCAGATGTCCTTTTCCGTACGCCCGAGGTTGTAACGCTCCAAGATCACTTGGCCGTGCTTGAGTACGATGACGCCCGAGGTGCGCGCGGCCTCCATATAGCGATCCACGTCCATGGCCTGGCCGTTCCAGGTCCACTGGGCCGAGATCTGCTGGACAGCCACCGGCAGCGCGTGAACGTGCTCCCCGCGTTGCACCACATGGTGCCGAGCGATCTTCTTGATCTCGCGATAGCCGAAGACTTGCTCGTCTGGATTCCAGAACGCTCCGCCGCTAACCGGAGGCAGGGACGCGGCGTCCTTGTTACGTCCTTTCATACTCAATTTCCTCTTATTTTCATAGCCTCTCGACATTCTTAGAGGCTTATGGGCGCAAGAAAATTCCTATACCTCCATCTGCATACTTAGTAGGGGGATTTTCATGGGCCCCGAGGATGAGAAGCGCCACAAATGGTGTGCTCTACGAGACCTGAACGACTAGTATCGCAGGGACCATCGTGTCGGGATTTGCCATCCAACGAGGCGGCCATGATAGCCGCCATCGTAGGCGACGATTGCAGATGTTCGTTAGCTCATCTTCAACCGCTCTCACCCAAGTTTACCAACCACTTCCCTTCAAGTCGGTCAACTTTGCCTCAAGTTCTTCTAAGTTTTCGGCAGCTGTCCCTTTTCCCGAGAGCGTATCATTGACGGCGGTATAGAAGTAGGTGTTCGCCTCGTTCCACTTAGTCTTAAGAACCGCCGAAGGGAGTTTAGCTCCGCCGTGAATTACCCCTTTCATCATAGGCATAAAAGGCTGGGCAGCAACTACGTCCGGATCGTCAAAGAGCGATGGGATGGTAGGCATGTCTCCAAGCTGAAGCGCGGCGTCCTTCTGCACTTCAGCCGAAGCCAAGAACTTTACCAACTCGATGGCCTC
>NZ_RZSW01000692.1:0-2646 GCF_003997375.1 Mesorhizobium sp. M5C.F.Ca.IN.020.29.1.1
GTTTTGCGATAACGACATGCATAAAACAACAACCTACAGCGCGTCGCGTGGGGCCGGTCAAACGCGACGCGCTTTTAGGACTTTGCCTCTAGTGCTATCGTCTTGGTGCTTTCTTCCGTAGCAAGCCTTTCAGTGCCGTAAGCCTTCAGGAACATGCCGACGCCCGACCTGACGATGTGGTCGATCTCATCCGGGGTCGGCGCTTTGGTGCGGTAGGCGAATATGCACTGGCGGAAGAGACCTGCCAGGCACAGTTCGGTGAACTGATAGGCGGCAAGGTCGACATCGTCGATCTTGAGCAGGCCGCGCTCGACGGCGGCATTGAGAAAAACAACGACCTTGTCGTGGCCGCGTTTCGGGCCGCGTTCGTAAAAACGCGCGCCAAGTTCGGGAATCCTGTCGGACGCGCCGATTACCGTGCGCTGCGCCTGGATGACCTTGGCCGAAGTGATCTTGAGGGACAGCACCTTGCCGAACTTCACCAGCGTCTCGCGAAGGTCGTCGGCGCGGTCGAGCATATCGTACATGTTCTTGAAGATCGTGCCGCGCTCTTCCTCGATCAGCGCCTCGAACAGTTCTTCCTTGTTGGCGAAATAGACATAGATCGTGCCTTTGGAGACGCCGGCCTCACGGGTGATGTCGTTCATCGACGCCGCTTCGAAGCCCTTGTCGATGAAGACACGGCGCGCGCCCTCGATGATCTGGCTGCGCTTGACCGGGTCCTGTCCCGCCGCGGGGCGGCCGCGACGCAGGCCATCCAGCAGATCGCACTGGTCCTTGTCGGGTTCGGTCATAGTGTCACACCTCGAAAAATATTCGAACCGATCGGTTCGATCACCCTTGATATGGGCCGCTCTCCGCGCTAAGTCAATGTTCGCATCGAACCGAACGGTTCAGTCTTACTGATTGTTTCCAGAGAGATGCCCAGTTTCCAGAGAGATGCCAAGAGAGATCCCCATGTCCTCGAACGCGACCTCCACCGCCGAAGTCCGTCCCTTCCCCAACCCCAAGATCGCGCCAGCAACCGAAGCGCCGAACGCACCGACTGAGCCGGCAATAAGTCCTCCGGCCGAGGCGCCGACAAAAAAGAAACGTTCGGCACGCTTCCTTCTGTTGCCGATCATCGCGCTTGGCTTGCTGGGCGCAGCTGCCTGGTATGGCTACGATTACTGGACCGACGGGCGCTTCATGATCTCAACCGACGACGCCTATGTCCAGGCCGACATGGCATTCATTTCGCCGAAAATTTCCGGCTATGTCGATCAGATCAAGGTGACCGAGAACCAGCAGGTCAAGGCCGGCGACCCGCTGCTGGTCGTCGACAATGGCGACTACGAAATAGCGGTCGCCCAAGCCGAGGCGCAGATCGCCACCTTGAGCAAGACGCTCGACCGTATCGAGGCCCAGACCGAGGCGGCGCGTGCATCGCTCGAGCAGGCGCAGGCGCAAAAGACCGCCGACCAAGCCGCCGCCGCCAATGCGGCGCGTGTTCAAACGCGCGCCGCCCAATTACTCAAGACACATGTCGGCACCCAGGCCCAGCTGGATGATGCCCAGACCGCGGTCGAGCAGGCCAATGCCGCCCTTGTAGGTGCCGACGCCCAGATCGCCGCGGCGCAGGCCAATATCGGTGTGCTTCAGGCGCAGCGCGCGGAGACGGCGAGCACGCTGGCATCGCTGCAGCTTGCCCGGGACAAGGCCGCGCGGGATCTGTCCTTCACCGTGCTGCGCGCGCCCTATGACGGTGTGGTCGGCAACCGCTCGGTCGAGCAGGGCGACCTGATCAGCCCCGGACAGAAGCTCGCCGTCATCGTGCCGATGGACAAGCTCTACATCGTCGCCAATTTCAAGGAGACCCAGCTTGCCCGGCTGGTGCCTGGCGAAAAGGTCCGGATATCGGTCGACGCGATCGACGGCCAGGATTTCGAAGGCACCGTCTCGTCCCTGGCGCCGGCATCCGGCGCGGTGTTCTCGCTGCTGCCACCGGAAAACGCCACCGGCAATTTCACCAAGGTCGTGCAGCGCGTCCCGGTTCGCATCGACGTGCCGGCGGATGTGCTGAAGACAGGCAAGCTGCGCGCCGGCCTCAGCGTCGTCGTGGCCGTCGACAGCCGCACCGCGCCGGCCGCGTCGAACTGAGCGGCCGCTTGGGAGCACTGGCATGGCAACCGCGACCTTGACAGCAGGATCGCCGCCGGCGACGCCGGCTACGCCTGACACGATTTCCACACGCCGCATCATCGCCTTCCTGGCGATGGTGTTCGGCATGTTTATGGCGATCCTCGACATCCAGATCGTTTCGGCCTCGCTGGCCGAGATCCAGGCAGGCTTGAGCGCCAGCTCCGACGAAATCCCGTGGGTGCAGACTGCCTATCTGATCGCCGAAGTCATCATGATCCCGCTGTCCGGTTTTCTCAGCCGGATGCTGTCGACACGCGTGCTGTTCACCGTCTCCGCGGCTGGCTTCACCGCCGCGAGCGCGCTGGCGGCGACCGCCACCAACATCGACCAGATGATCGTCTACCGCGCCATCCAGGGCTTCATCGGCGGCGGCATGATCCCGAGCGTGTTCGCTGCCGCCTTCACAATCTTCCCGCCGTCGCGCCGCGCCATGGTATCGCCGATGATCGGCCTGGTGGCGACGCT
>NZ_RZSW01000693.1:0-2645 GCF_003997375.1 Mesorhizobium sp. M5C.F.Ca.IN.020.29.1.1
GTGGTGTACTGGCGCGCCAGATAGGCCTGCGCGCCTTCGCGGATGGCCGCGGAAATTTCCTGCATGCGTGCATTGCCCTGATCGGCCGCGAGGACCGAACGTGTCGCCCAGATGGCGTAAAGGACTGAAAGCAGACCGCAGGCGATGACAGCTGAAATTATGGTCATTGCCGGATTTTCCTCGCTTGATGACCCAAAAGAACCCCTCCCTGGGCCGTTGAGACAGGGGAGCGGATTCCGCGCGCGGAATCCGCTCCCTTCGCACCGGCTTATGCGAAACAGGGTTGCGAACGTCAAGATATTGTTCGGTTTTTGCCCGGCTTTCGCCTAAACCCTCTCGGTAGAGCCGCTATCCTTCACTTCAGAACCCGGTCGGGCCATGGAAATCACTGTTTCCCGTCGAGATAAGCAAGGCGATATCTGAGCTGATTTGTCGGCTACGCCTGCCCCATGCGGCGCGCGGTGTAGCGCTCGATCGCCGACAGCCCGTCATAGATCAGCACGGCAAGGGCGGCAACGATCAGGCCGCCCTGCAGGACGAACGCGAGGTTGTTCGACAACAGACCGGCGATGATCACCTCGCCCAGCGTTTTGGCCGCCACGGTCGAGCCGATCGTCGCGGTGGCGAGGCTGATGACCACCGACAGCCGGATACCGCCGAGGATGATCGGCGCGCTGAGCGGCAGCTCGACCTTGACCAGCCTTTGCCAGCCGGTCATGCCGGCGCCGCGCGCCGCCTCGACCACATTGGCCGGCAGCGTCGTCAGCCCGGTCAGCGCGTTCTCGAAGATCGGCAGAAGGCCGTAGAGAAACAGCGCGATCAGTGTCGGCTTCTCGCCAAAGCCGACCGCCGGCACAGCCAGCGCCAGCACCGCCACCGGCGGAAAGGTCTGGCCGATATTGACCAGGCTGCGCGACAGCGGCAGGAATTCGACGCCGGCCGGCCTGGTGACCCGGATGGCGAGCGCCACGGCAATGATGGTCGCCGCCACCGTCGCGATCAGCACGGTCCGCAGATGCAGCAGCGTCAACGTCAAAAGGCTGCCCTGATTGTAGACTGCCGGCGCGTTGTTCTCGGTCAGCGGCTTCAGCAGCGGTTCGAACCAGCCGGGATTGGGTCACGAACGCAACCAGCAACACCACCAGGACAAGCCTGAGCAGCGACGCAAGCCAGGCTTTTACACCGGCCTCTTTCACGCCGGCCTCGCTGCGCGTTTCACCAGCCCGTCCACCGTCACGCGGCCGAGCGGCTTGCCGTCGGCGCCTTTCACCGGCAGCGCCGGGCGTCCCGACCAGAGGAGTTCAGCCAGCGCATCGCGCTGGCTGGCGTCGTCGGGGATCGCCTCGCCTTCGGCGGTGCCCGTCTCCACCGCGTCGCGCACGCGGCCGAGCGACAGCAGTCTGAACGGTTTTTCGCTGGCGCCGACCAGTGTCTCGACGAAGGCGCTGGCCGGCTTCGCCAGGATCTCGGCGGGCTTGGCATATTGCACGAGCTTGCCGGCATCCATCACCGCGATCTTGTCGCCCATATGCACCGCCTCCTCCATGTCATGGGTGACGAGGATGATGGTGGTGCCAAAGCGCTTCTGGATCGCCAGAAGATCCTCCTGCGCCTTATTGCGGATGATCGGGTCGAGGGCACCGAACGGCTCGTCCATCAGAAGCACGTTCGGCTCGGCGGCAAGCGCGCGGGCAACGCCGACGCGCTGCTGCTGGCCACCGGAAAGCTCGTGCGGATAGCGCGGCCCGAACGCCTCGGGGTCGAGCTGATAGAGCGTCATTAACTCTTCGACACGGGCCTTGATGCGAGCCTTGTCCCAGCCGAGCAGCACTGGCACGGTGGCGATGTTCTGCGCCACCGTGCGGTGCGGAAACAGGCCGTGGCCCTGGATGGCGTAGCCGATGCTGCGCCGCAGTTCGTAGCCGGGCAGCGAACGGTTGTCGGCGCCGTCTAGCTTGATGACGCCCGAGGTCGGCTCGACCAGCCGGTTGATCATGCGTAGCAGCGTCGTTTTGCCGGAGCCGGAAGTGCCGACAATCACGGCGATGGTGCGTGGTTCTATCAGCATCGACACGTCGTCGACGACGGTCGTCGCGCCATAGCGCTTGGTAATGCCTTCGATCTCGATCATGCCGTTTCAACCCTGCGCTTGGTGGCGGTCATTTCGATCACTGCGTCGAGGATGATGGCGGCGGCAAAGGCCATCGCCACCGTCGGCACGGCGCCGAGCAGCACCAGGTCCATCGCCGTCTGGCCGACGCCCTGGAACACGAACACGCCGAAGCCGCCGCCGCCGATCAGCGCGGCAATGGTGGCGAGGCCGATGTTCTGCACCAGCACGATGCGGATGCCAGTGAGGATGACCGGAAAAGCCAGCGGAAACTCGACGCCGAACAGGCGCTGGCGATCGGTCATGCCCATGCCGCGGGCGGCGTCGTTGGCGGCGCGCGGCACGCCGGCAAGGCCGACCACGGTGTTGGCCACCACCGGCAGCAGCGAATAGAGGAACAGCGCGTGGAAGGCGGGGGCGGTGCCGATGCCGCGAATGCCAAGCGCCGCCGCTCCCGGCACATGCGTGGCGACCCAGCCGAGCGGCGCGATCAGCAGGCCGAACAGCGCGATGGAAGGAAAGGTCTGGATGATGT
>NZ_RZSW01000694.1:0-2637 GCF_003997375.1 Mesorhizobium sp. M5C.F.Ca.IN.020.29.1.1
GGTCGAGGCGGCGATCTGGTTCCACGATGCCATCTATGACAGCCGAGCCAAGGACAATGAGGCGAGGAGTGCCGCCCTTGCCGAGAAAAAACTCGCCGGCCGCACGGATACGGAGCGCCTGGACCGCATCACCGCGATGATCATCGCCACCGCCACGCATGAATTGCCGCACTTTGACGACGAGAATGCCGTCCGCGACGCAGCGCTGTTCCTCGATATGGACCTGGCGATCCTGGGTGCGACGCCTGATGCATTCGATGCCTATGAGCAGGCGGTTCGCCGCGAATATGGCTGGGTGGAAGAGCCAATGTGGCGTGCCGGCCGCAGTGCGGTTCTGAAGAGTTTCCTCGCCCGCACGCATATCTTTCACACCGAGGAGTTCCGCCAGCGGTTCGAGGTTCAGGCTCGGCAAAACATGGCGCGTTCGCTCAAGGCGCTCGGGCTAAGCTGAATCCAAACAGGCGTAGTTATAAGCATCCATACGCTGCGCATCGATGCATTCACAGCGGATTTTCGGCATAGAACTCCAGCACCCGCTGCTTGAAGGTTTTGTCGCCGACGGCCAACATGTGGTCGCGGCCCTCGATGTGAAAGGCCCTGGCGTTCGGCATCAAGGCGGCCAGTTCGTCGGGCGAACCGCCGATATCGTCCTTGGTGCCGACGGCAATCAACGTCGGCTGGGCAATGCGCGCAATGTCGGCCTCGGCCAGCAATTCCCGCGAGGTGGCAATGCATGCGGCCAGCGCCCGGCGGTCACTGCGTGTCTGGTCGGCGAAGGCGCGAAACGAGCGGCCGCGCGGATGGCTGGTGGCATCAGGATCGTCGGCCAGAAGGGCGGCGGCGATCGGATCCCAGTCGCCGACGCCGTCGACCATGCCGACGCCGAGACCGCCGAAGACCAGCGTCGCCACCTTGTCCGGGTCGGAAAGCGCCAGGAAGGCCGATATCCGCGCGCCCATCGAATAGCCCATGACATGGGCGCGTTCGATGCCGAGATGGGTCAGCAACGCTGCCCCGTCGGAAGCCATTTTTGCTGGGGTATAATCGGCCTCTTCATAGCTCTTCGACGAGGCGCCATGGCCGCGATTGTCGAAGGCGATGGCGCGGTAGCCGGCATCGTTAAGCGCCTTGAACCAGCCGGGCGACACCCAGTTGACGTAATGGGTCGAGGCAAAGCCATGGATCATGAGCACCGGATCGCCCTGCCCCGATGCCGGCTGGCGGTCGAGGAAAGCAAGATCAAACCCGTCATGGGAGAAAAACTGCATCTGCGCCGGATCCTGCGCGTTCAGTTGTGCGCAGTGCCGATTGCCGGGTGGCGCAACAAATCGCCGTCCGCGATGCCGCTCCTGGCGGCGGTGCCCGCCTTGAGCTCGAGCACGAAGCGAACCGGCTCGCCAGGCGAGATCATCGCCTCGGATTGCGGCTCGCCTTGCTTGATTGCCCGGATCCTGCCGTCCTGACCGACAAAGATCAGGTCGAGCGGCATCGGCGTGTTCTTCATCCAGAAGCTCACATCCCGAGGCTCCTCGAACACGAACAGCATGCCATGATTGTCGGCCATCTCCTGGCGAAACATCAGGCCGGCCTCGCGCTCGGCGGAGGTGTCGGCGATTTCGACGGAGAACGAGCGTTCGCCGCCTTTCGTCACCGCGACCAGCGGCTGCGGGTCGACGGCAAGGATCATCGCCCGGCCGTCTGCCGAAGCCGGTTGCTGCGAATGGAAGAAAGCGCCTGTGGCGATGACAAAAGCGATCGCGGCGCAGACTACGCCCGTTGCCAGCCAGTTCCTGTAAGTCATTCAGAATCCTCGGCCATCGCCCTAGACCATGATCCCGAACCTACGGTTCGAAAAAGATCATGGTCGAGCAGAAAGCACTAGGTCGCATCCCGATTCGATCGGGATGGACCTTAGTGCGAGACGGGCAAGGTACCCATATCCGGGTGAATTTCGGCAGCCATAAGGCCTTTGTCGCCGCGCCCGAAGCGGACCAGCACAACCTGCCCGGGCCGGAGCTCGGTAATGCCGTAACGGCGCAGGGTCTCCATGTGGACGAAAATGTCCTCGGTGCCCTCGCCTCGGGTCAGGAAACCGAACCCCTTGGTGCGGTTGAACCATTTCACCAGCGCCCGTTCGAGGCCGCTTTCCGGCGTCACCGAGACGTGGGTGCGCTGCTCCTGCATCTCCGCCGGATGGGTCGCCGTGGTGAGATCCATGGAGAGCACGCGGAACGCCTGCAATCCGCGCTCACCTTGCTTGACCAGGCAGACGACGCGCGCACCTTCCAAGGCGGTCTGGAAACCGTCCTTTCGAAGACATGTCACATGTAGGAGAATATCGCCGGAAGAGCCGTCATCAGGAAGAATGAAACCGTAGCCCTTGGCCACGTCGAACCATTTGATGGCGCCCGCAACCTCGACAAGATCGGCAGCATCGCCGCTCTCGTCTCTTTGCAAGGCGTCGCGACCGGTTCCGTCCCGCCCCATGAAAGAGGCTTTTTCCCCCATAAGAACGCCCCCCTTTTTCCAAGAATACCGCAACTGATTCTTGACGTTAGATTAACACTGCCACTTCCGGTGTGTGCAAGACCTGAGCTGCCTTTTTTCACGGTTCATTGCAGGATACCGGATTTGTTG
>NZ_RZSW01000695.1:0-2635 GCF_003997375.1 Mesorhizobium sp. M5C.F.Ca.IN.020.29.1.1
AGGCTACTGGTTCGCACGGGAAGTGGTAGATTGACGCGATCTGGTGAGGACACAATGATGGATTTTCAGAAAATCCGCGCCCGCGCGGCCAAACGCAAGGGCGGGGAAGCGGCGCTGGCGTCGCTGCTGGGACCTATGCCCGACAATGCCGCGGTGGCTGACATTACCGACGACCGCATCCTCTCGACCATGGCCGAGCGTGTTTTCGCCGCTGGTTTCGTCTGGCGCGTCATCGAGCAGAAATGGCCTGGTTTCGAAGAAGCGTTCCTCCGCTTCGAGCCGAAGCGGCTGTTGTTCCAGCCCGATGATTTCTGGCACGATCTGACAGCCGACGAGCGCATAGTGCGCAACCCGCAGAAGATCAAATCTGTCCGCGACAACGCGGTGTTTGTCGAGAGGGTGTCGAAGGAGCATGGCGGCTTCGGCAGGTTCCTTGCCGATTGGCCTGAAGACGACCAGGTGGGCCTGATGGCCTATCTCGCCAAGCATGGCAGCCGGCTCGGCGGCAACACCGGCCAGTATTTTCTGAGGTGGCTGGAATGGGACGCCTTCATCGTCTCAACCGATATGGCGGCCGCGCTACGCGACGCCGGCCTGGACATCGCCGAAAGCCCGACCTCCAAGAGGGATCTCGACAAGATCCAGAGCCAGATCAATGCCTGGGCGGCGCAAACCAGCCTGCCGCGCCGGCATATTTCGCGCATTCTGGCGATGTCGATCGGCGAGAACCATTCGCCGGAAGCGCTGCGCGAATATATGGGCGAATAGGGCCGAACGACATGTCGATCGGTCCGACACGATCGACATTCGTCGATCGGCCGGGACACGAATGACACATGTCATTCGGTCCGGGTGGTCCAAGCAAACGCCATTGCCCGGGCGATTTTGCCGCGCTAAACCCGCAGCATGACCAACACCGCTTCCGACATATTGCGCATCGCCGTCGCCCAGCTCAATCCGACGGTTGGCGACGTCGCCGGCAATCTCGCCAAGGCGCGCGAGGCGAGGGCGGATGCCGCCCGCCAAGGCGCCGATCTCGTGCTGTTCACCGAGCTTTTCCTCGCCGGTTATCCGCCCGAAGACCTGGTGCTGAAGCCGGCTTTCCTGAACGCCTGCGAGCGGGCGGCGCAGGATTTCGCCGGCGATACTGCCGATGGCGGGCCGGGCGTCATCATCGGCACGCCGCTGAAGCGCAAGAGCGGCACGCACAATTCAATCATCTTTGCCGATGGCGGCAAGATCCTCGCCGAGCGCTACAAGCTCGATTTGCCGAACTACGGCGAATTCGACGAGAAGCGCGTCTTCCAGGCTGGCCCTGAAATGCAGGGACCGGTCAATTTCCGCGGCGTGCGCCTGGGGATTCCGATCTGCGAAGATATCTGGGGCGATGTCGGCATCTGCGAGACGCTGGCCGAAAGCGGTGCGGAAATCCTACTGGTGCCGAACGGCTCGCCCTATTATCGCGGCAAGGTCGACATTCGCCACCAGGTTGTCATCCGCCAGGTCATTGAATGCGGATTGCCGATCATCTATGCCAATCAGCTTGGCGGCCAGGACGAACTGATCTTCGACGGTGCATCCTTTGCCATCGGCGCCGACAAGACGCTGGCCTTCCAGATGAGCCAGTTCGAGGAGACGGTCAACGTCACCACCTGGAAGAGAAACCGCGCCGCCGCAGGCGGGCAAAACGGCAATAATTCCGACGGCTGGGTCTGCTCCGAAGGGCCGATGTCGAAAATCCCGGAAAAGGAGGAGGCCGATTATCGCGCCTGCATGCTGGGCCTGCGCGACTACGTCAACAAGAACGGCTTCAAGAACGTTGTGCTCGGCCTGTCCGGCGGCATCGATTCGGCGATCTGTGCAGCACTTGCCGTCGATGCGCTCGGCGAGGAACGGCTGCGCGCCGTGATGATGCCCTACCGCTACACCTCGAAGGACTCGCTCAAAGACGCCGAGGACTGCGCCCGTGCGCTCGGCTGCCGCTACGATATCGTGCCGATCTTCGAACCGGTCGAAGGATTTCTGCATACGCTGACGCAGCTTTTCGAAGGCACCAAGGAAGGCATCACCGAAGAAAACCTGCAGAGCCGCGCGCGCGGCACCATTTTGATGGCGATCTCTAACAAGTTCGGCTCGATGGTGGTCACCACCGGCAACAAGAGCGAAATGTCGGTTGGCTACGCCACGCTCTACGGCGACATGAATGGCGGCTTCAACCCGATCAAGGACCTCTACAAGATGCAGGTCTATGCGCTGGCGCGCTGGCGCAATACGCACGTGCCGCCGGGCGCGCTGGGCCCATCCGGCGAGGTGATCCCGAACAACATCATCGACAAGGCGCCGTCGGCGGAACTGCGCGAGAACCAGACGGATCAGGATTCGCTGCCGCCCTATCCGGTGCTGGACGACATATTGGAGTGTCTGGTCGAGAACGAGATGGGTGTCGACGAGATCGCTGCCCGCGGCCACGACAGGGCGACGGTGACGCGCGTCGAGCATCTGCTCTACATCGCCGAATACAAGCGCCGGCAGGCAGCGCCCGGCGTGAAGATCACCAAAAAGAATTTCGGCCGCGACCGCCGTTATCCCATCACCAACCGGTTCAGGGACGGCGGATAGATCACCGTTTCTCGCT
>NZ_RZSW01000696.1:0-2632 GCF_003997375.1 Mesorhizobium sp. M5C.F.Ca.IN.020.29.1.1
GCAAATTGGCTTTCTGACCGCTGCCTATGTCGCAGCGCCGGTGGCCGCCGCTTTCCTCTGGGGGAAGTGGTCGGATTTGATCGGGCGCAGACCCGTCCTTGTCTTTGGTCTGATCGGCTTTGCGGGTCCTGCGCCCAGCACCAGTCGGCTCGGCCATAAAGCGCCTCCGCCAAGCTGCGGATCTCGGCTTCGGCCGTCGCGCACCGCAACTTAATTATAATGCGCGCCGGCTGTGCCGCGGCATTGATGCCGATCAACGAATGTTGAAACCGGTGCCTGCACTCATGGCAGGTGCTTCGCGACCGGCGCCTGAACGTGGGTAATGTTCGGGGAATGCCCAATTCGTAGCGTGATGCCCTCCCCTAACAGCATTCATCGACTTCTTGACTGGGATCAAGGCTTCTGACCGCGAGATCGGCAGACTGACTACAAAGGAGAAATTGAATGGGTGGGAAACTTCCACGACCCGGCAGGCTAACAGTCTGGTTTGAAGAAATCGGACGCGGTGACGTCGGCCGTGTCGGTGGCAAGAATGCTTCGCTCGGCGAGATGGTCCAGGCTCTGGCGCCAAGAGGCATTCGCGTTCCACCTGGTTTTGCGACGACGGCTGAGGCCTACTGGGACTTCATGCAGGCGAACCAGCTGAAGGAGCGCATCCAGGACTTACTTGGCGATTTGGTTGCAGGCAAGGCTGCTCTTGCCGAGACGGGCCAGGCGATTCGGGAATTGTTTCTGCATGGTGATTGGCCCGAGGAAACCGCGGCCGCGATCACGACCGCTTATCGCGAGCTTTGTCAGCGCACCGGCAAGGCAGAGGTCGACGTTGCCGTGCGTTCGAGCGCGACCGCCGAGGACTTGCCCGACGCGAGCTTCGCCGGCCAGCAGGAGACCTTCTTGAACATTCGTGGCGACAAGGCGCTGTTAGTGGCATGCCGCCGCTGCTACGCCTCGCTCTTTACCGATCGAGCCATTAGCTATCGCCAGGCAAAAGGCTTCGACCACATGAGCGTCGCCCTTTCAATCGGCGTTCAGCAGATGGTCCGTTCGGATCTTGGCGGATCGGGTGTCATGTTCTCGATCGACACGGAAACCGGCTTCAAGGATGTCGTCGTGATCGACGCCGCTTGGGGACTGGGCGAAAACGTTGTGCAGGGCGCGGTCGATCCCGACGAATATCAGGTTTTCAAGCCGCTGCTCTCCGATCCCGCTCTCGCACCTATCATCGGTAAGAAGTGCGGCGACAAGGCGCAAAAGATGATCTACGCCGACGGCGATAAGCCAACCCGCAACGTGCCAACGTCAAAGATCGAGAGCGCAGCTTTCGTGCTTGAGGATCGGGAAATCCTGACGCTGGCCAGGTGGGCCACTGCGATCGAGTCCCACTACGGCTGCCCGATGGATATGGAGTGGGCAAAGGACGGCGAGACGGGCGAGACCTTCATCGTCCAGGCGCGGCCGGAGACGGTTCAGTCACGTCGTGAAGCGGCAGCATTCAGGTCCTACACAATTACGCGAAAGGGCAGAAAGCTCACCACGGGCCTTGCTATCGGCGATGCAGTCGTCGCAGGCCCCGTCTGCCTGATCGAAAGTGCCCGTGACATCGCCGACTTCGTCGACGGCGCAATCCTCGTCACTGGGACCACCGACCCGGACTGGGTGCCGATCATGAGGCGGGCAGCTGCGATCGTCACCGATCACGGAGGGCGCACCTCGCATGCCGCCATTGTCAGTCGCGAGCTCGGCCTGCCAGCAATCGTCGGCACCGGCAACGCGACCGAAGTGCTGCATGACGAGCAGGTGGTGACGGTGTCCTGCGCGGAAGGCGACCAGGGATTTGTCTATGAAGGAACCGCCGACGTCGAAACGGAAATGGTCGACATGACCAACCTTCCGGAAACGCACACAAAGATTATGCTCAACCTGGCAAATCCCGCCGCCGCGCTGCAGTGGTGGCGTCTTCCTGCCGACGGCGTCGGTCTCGCCCGCATGGAGTTCGTAGTGGGTAACCACATCCGCGTCCATCCGATGGCGCTGGTGCACTACGACCAGCTCAAGGATGAGGCAGCGAAGCGTGAGATCACGGAATTGACGGTCGGCTATGCAGACAAGACGGAGTATTTTGTCGACCGGCTGGCACGCGGAGTGGCGCGCATTGCGGCGGCGCTTTACCCGAAGCCCGTCATTGTGCGCATGAGCGATTTCAAGACTAATGAATATGCTGGGCTGATCGGCGGCGCCCAGTTCGAGCCTGAAGAGGAAAACCCAATGGTCGGGTTCCGAGGCGCATCCCGCTACTACTCCCCGCTTTACCGAGAGGGCTTCGCCCTTGAGTGCCGAGCCATCCGCCGGCTGCGGAACGAAATGGGATTTCGGAACGTCATCGTGATGATCCCGTTTTGCCGGTCGACGCATGAGGCCGACCGGGTGCTCGAAGTCATGGCCGAGAACCAGTTGAGGCGCGGCGAAGACGGATTGGAGGTCTTCGTCATGTGCGAAATCCCGTCAAACGTCATTCTTGCGGCGGAATTCGCAAAACGCTTCGACGGCTTCTCGATCGGCTCGAACGATCTTACGCAGCTTACTCTCGGCGTCGACCGGGATTCCGCCGAGCTCGCGGGCCTCTTTGACGAAC